>JAICGQ010000217.1 GCA_025923035.1 Pyrinomonadaceae bacterium
CATAACCTTCCGGCAACGGCGCCGCCGCGATCTCACGATCGTTCCACACCACAAACGCCTTGCACATCGTTTCACTTTTACCGGGTTTCTTAGTGAACCATGCATTCGTTTGATCATTCGCCCGCGTACTCTTCGGACAATACGAAACAAAACCTTCCTTGACGATCACCATATTGATCGGCGGCTGCGTACTCTTGCACACCCAACGCCCGTCAAACTCCGTCTTGGGAGGATCGTTTCGCAGAACCGGCAGTGACTCGACCATCGCCAACGTCGACGTTCGCTCTGTCTTCGCAGTTCGCGCCACCGCTCCAGATCGATCGACTACATAACCAGTGCGCGCACGAACAACAAGTTGCGGTCGATTGACGCGCACTTCGACACGTCGTTGTTCACCTGCCTGGCCCACGTTTGTAGGGTAGTAGCCGATGCTGTACTCGTTGTGCAGCTCATCGACGATGCTCGCAATCGCGCGGTCCAGGTCGCTGATCTCAGAAGCAGGATAAACTCCGGTGCTCGTCGCGTCGGCGAGTCTTCGCAGGTACGCGTCGGCACGCTTGTAGTCCTGTTCGCTAAAGCCAGTTCCTTCGGTTGGAAGGTTCGTTTTCGAAAGCGTGCGCGACTTCGCGCTGTCGAAATTGCTGAACTGGACCGGATAGATCAACGTGTCGCTTCGTTCCACCTTCTGCAACGTACTCTCGACAGTGGCCTTCCGGCTGTCGTTATCAACGCCATCGCTGAACAGAATCAACGCCGTTCGACCTTCGAGCTGGTCCATTTCGTCGATCAACGAATCGATCGCGTCGTAAACGCGGCTACCACCGCCGGGACGAATACTCGCAATCGCGCTACGCAACGTCTCACGGTCGCTCGTCGCTTCAGTAATCACTTTGAAGTCATCGGAAAACGAAATGACGATGGCCCGATCGCGCGGCCGCATCTGGTCGACAAACGCCAGCGCCGCGTTTTGAATGTCCACGAGGTTGAACACAACCGAACGACTGGTATCGATCACAATTGCGACGGTGAACGGATTATCGACCGGCGCGAAGTACGAAATCTCCTGTTTCACGCCATTTTCGAAGACTTGAAAATCGTCGCGTCGCAGGTTGGGCACAAACTTCCCGTCGCGGCCGATTACCAGCACCGGCGAGTTCACGAGCGTGGTCTTGACCCGGATCACGTCGTCCGGCCCGACCTCCTGCCCGCAGACTTCTCCCCAGACCGCCGCGAAACCGAGGACGAAAGCAACGAGAAGACCGCTTTGTAGTATCTTTAACACCGGCACACAGATTAACTCAGGATACTCCTCGCGCGGTTACCCGGAAAGGCCAACCAAATTGGCGGTTTGGTGTCTATGACGGCGGTGACTGACAACGAACCCGATCTAATCCGTCGCGCTCAGGCCGACGACGCGAACGCGTTTTGCTCACTCGCCGAACGCTACGCGCGGCGCATCTACCTGCTTGCGTTTCATTACTGCCGCAACGCGCAGGATGCGGAAGATCTGTCGCAGGAAGTTTGGCTGAAGGCATTTCAAGCGCTCGCCGGCTTCCGCGCCGATTCTTCCTTCTACACCTGGTTGCGCCGGATCACGATCAACGCTTTTCTCAATCACCAACGGTCGAGCTCGTTTCGGCAGCAGGGCCAGACGACCATCATCGAACTGGTCGACAGTGATTCGCAAACACGGTTCGAGGCGCGCTCGGTTTCAGCCGAGACTGTTTACAACAAAGTGCTCTTCGAAAGCGTCATGAGCGCGCTCGGTGAGCTGACGCCGTCGCAGCGATTGATGTTTCTGCTGCGGCACTACGAAGGAATGTCGTACGACGAGATCGCCGCCGCGATGAACTGCTCCCCGGGCACGGTGAAGAAAGGTGTGTCGCGCGCGATTTCAAAGTTGCGCGCAAAACTAGACATGAACAACGACGAACCCGAGCGCCTAACTCGTCTCGCCGCTGAATGCTGATCAGGAGTGTTAGATGCATAACTGCAAGACAACCAGAGAGCGCTTAACCGAACTTCTTCTCGACGGAGTCGATCCTCGTGCAGTTCTCGCGACGGACCTGCGCGAGTGCGCCGAATGTCGCGAGGAGTGTGGAGAACTCAGCGAGACCCTGCGGTCCACGGCGCGCTTAATCGAAACCGCGACGCCGCCGGACAGCTATTGGCCCGGTTATCACGCGCGCCTCAAACAACGTCTGCGTGCCGCGCAGCAGCCGCGCGTCGAGCCGGGCCAGTACCAACCCGTCGCCAAACACGTCGCCAGCCAGTCGTGGCTAAGCCGGTTGTTCTTTTCTTCGATCAGAGTACCGGCGCCAGTCGGACTCGCGCTGTTAGTGATACTCGGTGTCGCAGTCGTGTTTTCAATTCGCGTTCCCGCTGAGCCTGTGATTGTGCAGGTACCGGTTGAAGTGCCCGTGCCGGTGATTCAAGAGAAGACGGTCGAGCGAATTGTTTACCGGGAAAAACCAGCGCGACGATCAAAATCAACACCGATCGCTCCAAAGAGCGATCCGACAGTCGCGACTTTGCAAGGATTCACCCCGACAGAAGAAGTAAAACTCACGGTGATCAAAGGAGGGTCCGCGAATGAAAAATAGGTTCTGGGCCCTTCTGATTTGCGTTCATTGCCTGGCCTTTGGCGCCGCGGCGCAAAGTCCCGCGAAGCGACAGTTGGTGCTGCCGGTTGCCAACGGAGGCTTCGTCTCTTTCCGCAGCGAAACGTCAGGGCCAGGCAGTGCGCAAATGAAAGACAACCCGCTCTCAGCGTTACTGTTCTCACAAGCGTTTGCGGAGGATCGCGTGATCCACCGCGTACTAACCGATGCGGAACGGCGCGTCGTCTTCGCTTACGATCTGGCAATCCACTCCGATCCGGTGACGAAGAAGTTTAGTCTCATCGTTCTTCCGGCAGACGAAGCGTTTCGCCGCTCGTTCCTGAAAGACTCAGCGCCGCTGAAGGCCCATGAAGGCTTTGCGACGTTTCAAAAATCAACCACACCGCAAACACTCGACGACGGCGACGCGGTTTCACTCGAGCTGCTCGTGAATCGCGAATCGGGCGTCAAGATTGTCGACGTGGTGAAGGTGACTTTCGATCGCTCGTCGTTGCGCGAGAAGTATCTCGAAACCGCGCCGAAGGATTTCACGCTCGACGCGGTCACGCTGAGTGTAAAAAGCTACGAACTGGCGATCGACGGAAACGTGATCGGCAAGAGCAAGTCGAAACTCGGCTGCGCGGGATCGCTGCTTTGGATTTACATTCCCGATCGCGGGCGGTTCATCTTCTCGCTCGTCCCGCGCGAGGGATACGCGTTTCAAAAAATCGGCATGCTTGACGACAACCGGATCGAGTTTGAATTCAACGGCGAGTTCTACGAATGGATCACGGGCGACTCGATCCTCGCGACGGGCGGTGTGTGGAACCTGTGGGTGTTACACGATCGCGATTACGAACCGATATTCGGTCCTCGCAAGAACACCCTCAACGTCCAGAAAAGCCCGAACATACTGGAAAAGATCGAGGACCGGTTACTGACCCGCCAGGGGATCACGCTCCTGCGCAATGGTTCGTCAGCGAAGGCCAAGCAAACCATCGAGACTCCTCAACGCGTCAGTATCGGCGGCGCAGACAGCATAGACCACCTGTTACCGAAGAACTTTAACCCCAACTAAGTCTCCCAACATCAACAGTCGCTAAACAACGTCTCACCAAACTGAATTTGGTTGAGCCGGGAGAGGTGTGCCCGACAAGGAGATCAATATGAACTGCAGACTACTCTTACTCGCAATCGCATTCTTGTTGTTCGTGCAATCCAGCTCGCTAGCGCAATCCGACGATTTGCGGAAGTTTGAGATTGCGGGTGAGTTCAGCACGCTGGCCCGCGATGGTTTTGGGGAAACGCGGATGGACGCGGGCGGAGGTGCGCGCTTTACTTTCAACTTCAACCGCAGTCTTGCGTTTGAAACTGCCGGTTATTTCTTTCCCAGCAAATGTTTTATTTGTACGAACCGGGGGAACATGACTGAGGTAGTCGCAGGCGCCAAGTTCGGGAAGCGCTTCGAGAAGTGGGGAATCTTTGCCAAAGGCAGGCCGGGAATAATCAGTTTCAGTCGCGGTCATTTCAATCCGATCATTATCGCTCCGCCAGGACCGATAGATTTTGAACCCAGCCGCGTCACTACATTCGCGGCTGACATCGGAGGCGTGCTCGAGTTCTATCCTTCAGAAAGAATCGTCACACGCTTCGACGCGGGCGATACGATCGTTCATTTCCGGAAGCGAACGGTCAACGCACTCGGGTTCAACCCGATTACGAACGAGTTTACGTTGTTTCCCGTCGTAATCTCCTCCAGAACTGAGCACAACTTTCAGTTCATGGCGAGCGTTGGCTGGAGGTTTTAGTCACGCTATTGGTCTGTTCGCTTCGGCGGATTCGCCGGTGTGCGAAAGACCGTGTCAGGAACGTTTGCGTCAAACTTCACGTCGAGCACACGCATAGTGACGTCGCCGTTTGCGATGTTGCTCGACGTGGTTTTGAAAGGGACCATCACGCCGTCGACATTGCGATAATCGCTGAACATTTGCGTCTGCGGTATCTCGATGCCTGCGGTTTCGCTCACGATGACGGAATCGCGTTTCAGCACCAGGAACGACTTCATTGAGACGTAATCGGTGATAGGCGTACCTTTTTCCGGCCGTCTCACGACGACGAAAGCCTCTTCGTCGCCGACTTTCATGATCTTGTTGACGCTGATCGTTTTGTAGTTTGTCTTCCAGTTCACGACGTCGTAGACGTCGGAGCCCGCACGAATGTCTTCGAGGCGCTTGCCTGAATAAGTTTCCGGTGGACCAAAGCTCATGACTTCGCCGCCGCCGTTGCCGTCGAAGAACGTAATGACTTGGCCCACTTTTTTATCGAGAGCCGTAAACCACATTTCGCTGCCGATGAGATTGGGAGCGCGAGCATAGATCGTGCCTTGTCCTTTCATCCCCTGGCTCTCGAGATCGATTTCCACTTTAGTCACCGACGACTTGTGCTTTCGAATGTTTGCCTCACCACCATAGGCCTCGATCATCTTCGTGATCAGCGCGTCAGCGGAAATCAATCTGGGGTCGGGCTTTGGAGGTTCGTCTGCGATCACAACCGCCTTTTCTTTCATCGCGACGACATTGCCTTGCGGTTGTTCGAGAAACAATTCCTGTTCTTTGCCTTGCCCCGGTCGGAAGGTGCAGAAGAATCCCGGCGGAGCGGGAGCGCCGAGTTTGTAACGACGCCCGCCGATATTCTGCAGTTGAAAGCTCGGTTGGCCCGGTACGCTCAGCATCAACTTGTCGTCCTTAAAACTGACTTCGAAGCTCACCGGAGCGCCGTCCATTTTGTAAATGCCGACTTCCATTTTCGGATCGCCGGCGGGTAAAGAACTGACTGCTTCGGCAGACTTCGGATCGCCCAGGATTGCGCTCCAGATCGTGTTCATCGCGTACGCGCCGAGCGACGACGCGGTGACGTTGGTCAACAAGACGAAACCGAGTTTCTGGTCGGGCATCAACGCGACTTGCGAATTGAACCCGTCGATATTGCCCCCGTGTTCGACCACCTTGTGACCATTCCAGTCACGCAAGAACCAACCGAGACCGTAACCAACCGGGCCGGCGATCTTCATCTGCGTGCGGACCAGTTCGTCGAAACCCTTTTCTGACACGAGCCGCTTGCCGTTGTAAGTGCCGTTGTTGAGCATCAGCCGCACCCATTGGGCCATGTCGCGGGCGCTGGAGTTGATCGCGCCTGCGGGCGCGGCGGCGGGAATTGCACGTTGCGGCAGACGGCGTGTGACTTTAGTCGTCGGGTTGTAGTCGTAACCGAACGAGTAATCGCGGGCTTTCTGCATTGCGGCGGACGAGGTGTCGCTGTTGTTCATGCCGAGCGGTTTGAAAATGCGCGTAGCGATCAGTTTGTCCCAGGTGGAGTTTTCGGCTTTGGCGACGGCTTCGCCGGCCGCGGTGTACATGATGTTCTGATATTGAAACTTCTCCCCGAGCTTGGCTGTCGGTTTTGCGAGTCCGGCGACGCGGATCAGTTCCTCGCGATTGAGCATGCCGGTGACCATCGCGAGATCGGTGCGGTTCAAGCCGGACCGATGCGCAAGTAGATCGCGAATCGTGATCTTTGTGGCGGCTTCCGGATCGCGAAGAGTGAAGTAGGGCAGAAACTTCTTGGGCGAATCGTCGAGTGACAGCTTGCCGTCGTCCGCGCCCATCACGGCGAGCATGCCTGTGAACGCTTTCGACGCAGAGCCGATGGCGAAACGCGTGTCGGGCGTGACGGGCAGTTTCTTTTCGGTGTCTTTTTCGCCGAGACCTTTGAGGTAGATGATGCGATCGTCTTTTACGATCGCGATGGAGATCCCCGGAATGCCGAGTTCTTTCCGCTTCGTCTCGAGAGCTTGTTCAATCGCCGCGAGGGCCGCGCTGTAATCCTGCGCGGTTGCGGTGGCTGTTGCCTGCTGCGCGGTAACGATGGACGGCGGTAGCAGCGTGGCTGACAGGGCGAAACAGAGTACGAGGGCAGCAGTCTTGAACCATCTCATCGTTGATCTCCAGGGAAAAAACGAAAAATCCGTGTTGTGTTTCAAACACGGATTCTACGGATTTGGGATGGATTGAGTTTCAGTCGACGACCCAGGTGTCGCCGCTGTGGATCAGTTTTTCGAGACTTCCCGGGCCTGATTTCGCGACCGCGGCGTCGATCTGGTCGACCATCATGTCTTCGTAAGTCGGACGTTCGATGGCGCGGAAGATGCCGACGGGCTGCGGGAACTCCGGCTGTTCCATACGGGCCAACATGAAAGCCACTGACGGATCTTTCAGGTAGATGTCATGGACCAGCAGGTCGTTTTCGGTGATACCGTTTTCGCCGATCGTGACCACTTCGGGATGTGCGCCGTTCATGCGAATGCCCTGTTTGCGGTCTTTGCCGAAGACCATCGGTTTGCCGTGTTCGAGATAGAGAACTCGATCGGGACGGACACTGCGTTCGGCGAAATAATCGAAGGCGTGATCGTTGAAGATGTTGCAGTTCTGGTAGACCTCGATGAACGAGATCCCTTTGTGTTTCGCAGCGGCTTCAACCATTTGCCCGAGATGCTTGACGTCGATGTCGATCGAGCGCGCGACGAAGGTTGATTCGCTGGCGATCGCGAGGGACAGCGGGTTGATTGGATAGTCGATCGTGCCGCTGGGCGTCGATTTCGTTCGCTTGCCGAATTCGGACGTCGGGCTGTACTGCCCTTTCGTCAGACCGTAGATACGGTTGTTGAAAAGGATGTAGTTGATATCGAGGTTGCGGCGAATCGCGTGGATGAAGTGGTTGCCGCCGATCGAGAGTGCGTCGCCGTCGCCGGTGATCACCCAAACGCTGAGATCGGGGTTGGCACACTTGATTCCGGTCGCGACTGCGGGGGCGCGGCCGTGAATGCTGTGGAAGCCGTAGGTGTTCATGTAGTACGGAAAGCGGGACGAGCAACCGATGCCTGACACGAACACGATCTTTTCGCGTGGGATGCCGAGTTCGGGCATCACTTTTTGCACGTTGTTCAAAATGGCGTAGTCGCCGCAGCCGGGGCACCAGCGAACTTCCTGATCGGAGACGAAGTCGGCTTTCTTCAGTTGGCCCGGCGGTGGCGCAATTTTTCCTGAGACGGACGAACCCGCCTCGCTCTCCGCCGAAACCACCTGCTTGTTCCCATTCCCACTATTTCCGTTCATCTCTGTGCTCATCATTACTCCTAATGTACGTGCTATTTAATTGTTCCTGGCGTCGATCCAAAAAATTCGATCGAGCGAGATCCTGAAGCCTGGCAGGATGTCGTCGGCTTGAAGTTCATCAGATCCTGAAAACGTGACGCTGTCGGAAGGCGAGCGGTAAACTCTGACGGTACGCTTCTTACCATCAACAATCCACACTTGGCTGGCGCCACCGGTAAACCACCGTGAGATTTTTGCTCTGACCTTTGACGGACGATCATCGGGGCTCGAGACTTCGACTACGAGATTCGGAGACCCTGGCAAAAACCCTGGGGGTTCGCCCCATTCTTCATGACGTTGTTTCGTAATGAAGGCAATGTCGGGAGCCAAAACGGTATCAGGACTGGAAGTCAGCTTGAATCCAGTTTCGGCTGCAAATACCTCGCCCAAGTCATTATCGAAAATAAACTGCCCAAGCGCCGTAGTGAGTCGCGCAGTGGCCCGGCCGTGAGGATATCCGGATGCTGGCATCGTAATAAGTTCTCCATCGATGAGTTCGTAACGAAAACCCTCGCCGCAAGGAAGCTCCATCAACTCCTCGGCGGTCGTTAACGCTGTTGAGGTACTCATCATCTTGCTCCTGACGGAAGCGCGTTGTGAGGAACGCTGCAACATTACAAATACTCCTCGACTTTGCGAACAATCTCGCGGATCTGGAATGGGCGGCCTTTCACTTTCGAGAAGGGAA
>JAICGQ010000218.1 GCA_025923035.1 Pyrinomonadaceae bacterium
CCGGCGCAGCTATTTCCGACCGACATCGATCGGTCGTTCAAAACGCCTTTCACGACCAGCTACGGTATCGGCGTACAGCGTGAGATCGGAAAGAGCATCGTCGTTACCGCTGATTACTATCACCGCAACATGAACGACATGCTGGGCATTCGCGAAACCAACACGGCGTTCCAATCGCGCTCGAATGCACGACAATTTCTGCCTCCGTTCACCGCTGGCCCAATCAGAACGTTTGGTCCATGGTACGAGGGCACATACGACGCGCTGGTATTGAGCTTCACGAAGCGTCTCAGCAAACGCTTCCAGTTGAGCGGCAACTACACTTTCGCCGATCAAACGGACAATCAACTTGGAATCAATAACACGCCGACAGATAATTTCGTCGGTATTGCGCCAATCGTGAGCAGCGTTGAAAACGGTGTGTTGAGAACGAACGCGAATGGACCGTACACTCGCGCCAACGGTCGCTTCGTAGCGGGCGCGGGAACGTTTGTAAACGGTCCGGATCTCGATGAAGGTCCGTCTGATTTATCAGTCGACCATACGTTCCAACTCAATGGGCTTCTCGATCTGCCGTGGCAGATACAGCTCAGCGGTATTTTCCGCGCGCAGAGTGGCTTTCACTACAGCCGCACCGGATCTTCCGCAGATCCGGACGGTAATGGCACGCTGACGGGCATTGATTTCGTCGCGGGGCGCAACGCGTTCACGGCGCCGCCGTTTGTGAATCTCGACATGCGTTTTGCGAAGAGAATCGATTTCACCGAACGCATCAAAATGCAGGTGCTGTTCGAGTTCTTCAACCTTTTGAACCGTCAGAATACTGCCTCGGTCTTTACGACGGGCACCGATCCGAACTTCGGCAAGCAAGCTCAAGTGTTGCCCGGTCGCGAAGGGCAATTCGGATTCAGATTCGAGTTTTAACTGCCGAACACAATGAACAACTTCCGTCGCAACGTCGCTCGCCTACTCATCTGCCTGATCGCGTTGAACGTCTTGCGAGCGCCGGTCGCGGCGCAGCAAGCAGCGGTCTATGACGTTGTGATCCGCAACGGCCGCGTGCTTGATGGCGCGGGCAATCCCTGGATACTTGCCGACGTCGCGATCAAAGACGGTCGTTTCGCGCGCATCGGTAAAGTCCTCGAACGCGGCCGCCAGGAGATCGATGCGACCGGCCGTTACGTCTCACCGGGATGGATCGACGTCATGGACCAATCGGGCCGGGCGTTGATGCAGAATGGTCTCGCCGAAAACAAACTCATGATGGGCGTGACCACGGCCATCGGCGGTGAAGGTGGCACTCCAGTTCCCGCAGACAAGATCGCCGACTACTTCGCGGGTCTCGAAAAGACCGGCATCAGCATCAACTTCGGCACTTACTTTTCCCAGACGCAAACACGCGTCGCCGTCCTGGGCCAGGACTCACGCGCACCAAATGCGGAAGAGCTCCAGCGCATGAAGGCCATCATGGAAACTGCGATGAAGGCCGGCGCAATGGGAATGACGACCGCCCTCATCTACCCGCCTTCCAGTTACGCCTCGACAAACGAGTTGATTGAAGTAGCGAAAGTCGCCGGACAGTACGGCGGCATTTATGCGAGTCACATTCGTGGCGAAGGTAAGGAACTGGTCCAATCGATCGAAGAGGCGATCACGATCGGCGAGAAGGGCGGGTTGCCGGTCGAGATCTTTCATTTGAAAGCTGCGTTCCAACCCGGGTGGGGGCGGTTGATGCGCCAGGCGGGAAGAAAGATCGACGAGGCGCGAGCGCGCGGCGTCGACGTCGCGGCGGACATGTATCTCTACACTGCGGGCGGCACGGGACTCGAGGCGGTGATTCCGTCGTGGGCCTTCGAAGGCGGCGCCACGAAGCTTCTGGAACGGATCAAAGATCCCGCAACGCGCGCACGCCTGAAGCGAGAGATGGTGACGGGTTCGCCCGGCTGGTGGAACATTATCGAAGCGGCCGGCGGTTGGGACGGCATCGTCCTCGCCAACGCGCAAAACAAAGATCACGCGCACTTTCAGGGCAAAAGCCTGACGCAGATCGCCAAAGAATGGAAGAAGACTCCGGCAGATGCCGCGCTTGATCTCATTGCCGCGGGAAACGGGCGTGTGACGGCCATCTACCACATGATGAGCGAGCAGGACGTCATCACGGCGTTGAAGTTTCCCTGGACCAGCATCGGCAGCGACGCGGGCGCGTTGGTGAATGCCGCCAATCCAGACACGCTCGGTCTGGGTCATCCGCGCGGCTTCGGAAATTTTCCGCGACTGATCGCCCGCTATGTTCGTGAGAAACGCGTCCTGACACTCGAACAGGCGATCCGCAAGATGACTTCGTGGCCCGCCACACGCATGCGACTCAACGCGCGCGGCGTGATTAAAGAAGGATGCTGGGCGGACGTAGTGATCTTCGACTACAACACGATTCAGGACCTTGCCACTTACGAAAAACCGTTTGTTTCCCCCGTAGGCATCGATTACGTGCTCGTCAACGGACAGGTAGTAATCGATCGCGGTAAGCACACGGGCGCTCGACCGGGACAAGTGATCTATGGTCCAGGCCGGACCAACAACAACGGAGCCACGGGTGAATAGAAAAATCTTGAATCGACGCGATCTGCTCAAGCGCGGCGCACTCGCGAGCGCGGGACTGCTCGCTGCGCCGATGCTGAATCGCGGACGCTTCCGCATCTTCGCGAACTCACCGGTCGAATACACATCGCGGGCAATCGATCTGGTCCAGCAGTCGGTGGTGATCGACATGCTTGGCCCGTTCACGCTCGACTTTGCGAAACAGAACCGTTGGTTCACGAAACCGGAGAGCTTCACCGCCTCGGATCTCGCGCCTTACAAAGAGTCGGGCATCAACGTTTTTCACGTCGCCGTGGGTCTCGGTGGTCCGGACGCTTACGATCGCGTGCTGCGAATGTTTGCCTCGTGGAACGGGTTCATCGCGAACCACGATCAGCACCTGATGCGGATCGACAGTGCTGCCGATCTCAACCGCGTCAAATCTTCAGGCAAGATCGGCATCATGATCGGCCTGCAGAACTCCGACCAGTTTCGCCGCGTCGAGGACGTCGATTTCTTCCACGGCATCGGCCAGCGTGTTTCGCAACTTACTTACAACGCCCGCAACCTGATCGGCAACGGCTCGACTGAGCGACGCGACGACGGCATTTCCGACTTTGGCGTCAGCATCATCGAGCGAATGAACAAAGTCGGAATGGCGATCGACGTCTCCCACTGTGGCGATCGCACCACCCTTGACGCTTTCGAGATTTCAAAGAAACCCGTGTTGATTACTCATTCAAACTGTCGCGCACTCGTCCCCGGACATCCACGATTAAAAACTGACGAAGCGATTAAGAAAGTCGGCGCAGCCGGTAGCGTGATGGGCATCACCGGCGTGCGCATGTTTGTAAAAGGCGATGAGCCGACCACGATCGAGCACTGCCTCGATCATTTCGATCACGTCGCAAAACTGATCGGTCCCGAGCATCTCGGCGTCGGCAGTGACGTCGATCTCTATGGCTATGATGCAATGTCGCCGGAGGCCAACCGCGCTCTTCGCGCCGCTTACAAAGGCAGCTACGGTTTTCGCGAGAAGATCGATATCGAACGACTCAATCATCCAAAACGCATGTACGACCTGACTGAAGGTCTGATTCGTCGCAAGTACAGCGACGCGGCGATTCAGGGAATACTCGGCGGCAACTTCAAACGCGTGCTGAGCGCCGTATGGACCACTTAGGAGTTATCAAATGAAGATCCGTGTAATCAGCGTCTTAATACTGCTTCTCTTTGTACAAGTCGGCATTGCCCAGCAGGCGCCCCCGGAACCGGACTTCGATGCGTATGTGGAAAAAGCGATGAAAGACTGGGAAGTTCCCGGTCTCGCCATCGCCGTCGTGAAAGACGATCGCATCGTGTTTGCGAAGGGTTATGGCGTGAGAGAGCTGGGCGGCACGGCTGCAGTCAACGAGCAGACGTTGTTCGCGATCGGATCGTCGTCGAAGGCATTCACCGCCGCAGCCGTCGCGATGCTGGTCGACGAAGGAAGGGTCAAATGGGACGATCCGGTCACGAAGTACCTGCCGGGATTTCAGCTTTTCGATCCGTACTCGACACGCGAGTTGACGGTCCGCGATCTTGTCACGCATCGCAGCGGACTCGAACGCGGCGATCTGCTCTGGTATGCGTCTCCGTATGATCGCAACGAAGTGCTGCGGCGCGTCCGCTTTCTGAAGCCGTCCTGGAGCGTGCGTTCGCGTTTTGGTTATCAAAACATCATGTACCTTGCGGCCGGCCAGCTTCAGCCTGCGGTCACCGGCAAAGAGTGGGACGACATTGTGCGCGAGCGCATCTTCGTTCCGCTGGGCATGAACGCGAGCAGCACGAGCATCAGGAAGTTTGCCGGCATCGATAACGTAGCGTCTCCCCATTCAAAAATTGACGACAAACTGCAAAAGGTAGCGTGGCGTAACATCGACAACATCGGACCAGCGGGCTCGATCAACTCCAACGTGATCGACATGGCCCAATGGCTGCGCATGAATCTCGGCGGCGGCATGTACGAGAACAAGAAAATCCTGAGTGCCGCCTCGGTGAAAGAAATGCAGACGCCGCAGACAGTCATTCGCATCGAGGGCAACAACGAGAGGCTTTATCCCGAAGCTCACTTCCTTACTTACGGATTGGGTTGGTTCCTGAGTGACTTTCGCGGACGGAAGCTCGTGGAGCATGGCGGCGCGATCGACGGCATGCGTGCTGAGGTCGCAATGCTGCCCGAAGAGAAACTCGGCGTCGTGATTCTGACGAACCGTCACGGCTCGGTGCTGCCGCACGTTCTGATGTATCGCGTTTTCGACGCGTATCTGAACGTCGGTGCGAAACGTGATTGGAGCGCCGAGATGTTGAAGAAGATCAGTGCGCTCGAAGCCGTGGCGAAGGCGGCCGAGAAGAAGCTCGAAGACGATCGAGTGAAAGGCACGTCGCCGTCACTCGCGCTGGAAAAATACGCGGGCACTTATCAAAACGAGATGTACGGCGAGACGAAGTTTGTGTTGAAGGACGGCAAGCTGACGTCGGAGTTTGGTCCAAACTTCAACGGCGATCTCGAGCACTGGCACTACGACACGTTCCGCGTCGTGTGGCGCGATCGCATGGAAGGCAAAGGTTTCGTCGTATTCAAATTGAACGCGAAGGGCGCACCCGAAGTCGTTACGATCGAAGGTATCGGTGACTTTACGCGCATGCCCGACAAACCCGCAGCCGGCGCTGTTAGCAGCAATTAAATCCACTAAATCCGCGTTTGAGGACTGGTCATGAATATACGGTCTATAACTGTTTGTGTGCTCCTTTGTATCGTTAGTTTTGTGCCTGCGTATGCCCAGGGCACGCGCTTGCTGCGTCATCCAACCGTCAGCCGCGATCAGGTCGCGTTTGAGTACGCGGGTGATTTGTGGCTCGTGTCGCGCAGTGGCGGTCAGGCGCGTCGTCTCACGTCGAGTCAGGGACTGGAGATCGAGCCGCACTTTTCGCCCGACGGCACTCAGATCGCGTTCACGGCGACGGTCGCTGGAAACACCGACGTCTATGTTGTGCCGGCGAACGGCGGCGATCCGAAACGCCTGACTTACCACCCGGGCAACGATCGCGTCCGTGGCTGGACGCCGGACGGCCGTCGCGTCGTCTTCGCTTCCGCCCGCATCAGCGCGCCGCAACAGGCTTACGTGAAACTATGGACCATCGGTCTCGATGGCGGACTTCCGGAACAGATTCCCATGCCCCGCGCCTTTAGCGGCGCCTATTCTCCCGATGGGCGCCGTTTCGCTTACGAAGAATTCCAGACTCCGTTTATTCCCGATTGGTACGAGACCAGCATGTGGCGTCATTATCGAGGCGGACGCACGCATCCCATCTCGGTGATGAATCTGGCAGACAATTCGGTGGAGAAACTTCCGTGGAACAACAGCAACGACTCGGAACCGATGTGGATCGGTAACACGATCTACTTCCTTTCCGATCGCAATCACACGGCAAACCTCTTCGCCTATCGGACAGATACAAAACAATTAAGCCAGTTAACACAACACGACGACTTCGACATCATGACGGCCTCCGCGGGCCCGGATGCGATCGTCTACGAACAAGCCGGATACCTTCATCTGGTCGACGCCAAGAGCGGCAAGTCGACCAGACTCAACATTCAAGCAACCGGCGATCTTCCGTGGGCGCGTCCGCAGTTCAAGAAAGTCGCGAGCATGATTCGCAACTACACGCTCTCGTCAACCGGCGTTCGCGCGGCGTTCGAAGCGCGTGGCGAGATCTTCACGGTGCCGACCGAGAAAGGCGACTACCGCAATCTGACGCAAAGCGCCGGCGCACACGATCGCTCCCCCGTCTGGTCTCCCGACGGTACTCAACTCGCGTGGCTTTCAGACGCGAGTGGTGAGTATCAACTAATGATTGGCGATCCTCTCGGCGTCACAGCCGCACGCGCCGTTGCCCTTCCCTCGACCGCTTTCTATGCCGCGCCCGAGTGGTCACCCGACGGCAAACAGATACTCCTCGAGGACAATCATAAAAACCTTTGGACCATCGAGGTCGCGAGCGGCAAGTCGACCAGGCTCGACTCTGATTCATATCCCGATCCCATGCGCCAGTTTGATGCGACGTGGTCGCCTGATTCCCGCTGGATCGCGTATTCGAAGAACCTTCCGAGCCGGCTGCGCGCCATCTTTGTTTACTCCCTCGCCGATCAAAAGTCGTATCAACTTACCGACGGCTTGGCAGATTCGATCTCGCCCGCATTCGATCTCAACGGCAAGTTTCTCTACTTTCTTGCCAGCACCAACTATGGACCAAGCACGAGCTGGCTCGAGATGAGTTCACTGGATCGGCCGGTACGCCGCGCGATTTATCTCGCGGTGCTCAGTGCGACCGAGCCTTCGCCACTGCTACCTGAAACAGGCGACGAACCGCCGCCAAAACCGGCCACGCCGCCTACGCCGCCACCCACACCTCCGCCCGCACCGCCCACGCCGAATGTTCGCATCGACGTGAATGGTATCGGGCAGCGCATCATCACGGTAAATGTGCCCGCAGGCGAGTACGCAAACCTGTCAGCGGGAGCTGCGGGAAGTTTCTATTACACTGAACCACTGCCCGGCGGTGGTCCAACCGCGCTTCGTCTCCAGCGATATCAGGTACGCGAGCGGACGGCCGCGCCGTTTCTCGAGGGCGTTCGCGCGTACGCGCTTTCGGGTGATAAGAAGAAGCTTCTCTACCAGGCGAGCGCCGGCGGCGGCGCCAGTTGGGGCGTTGTCTCGACGGAACGTCCGGGCGTAAAAGTCGGTGATGGCCCAATCAACGTAGCCGGGCTGGAGATGCGTGTCGATCCGCGCGCTGAATGGGAACAGATCTTCCGCGAAACGTGGCGGGTGCAACGTGAGTATTTCTACGACGCGAAAATGCACGGCGCGAACTGGCAGGCGATTTACGATAAGTATCGCCCGTTGGTAGACCACGTGGGCCATCGTGCCGATCTCGGATATCTGATCGCACAGGTTGGTGGCGAGTTGACCGTGGGCCACTCGTACTTGATGGGCGCCGGCGATGTGCCCTCCGAAGATCCCGTAACCGTCGGATTGCTGGGTGCTGACTATGCGATCGAGAATGGCTTTTACCGCATCAAGCGCATCTACAGCGGCGAGAACTGGAACCCGGAACTGCGTGCGCCGCTGAGTGCGCCCGGCATTCAGGTGTCCGCGGGCGATTACATCGTTGAAGTCAACGGACGACCACTCACTTCGTCAACAAACATCTACAGCTTGTTCGAAGGCACCGCCAATAGACAGACGCTGATTCGCGTAAACAGCACACCAGCGCGCGATGGCGCGCGCTTGCTCACAGTGGTCCCGGTCGCAAGTGAAGATGGACTACGGACACGCGCGTGGGTCGAAGACAATCGCCGGAAAGTAGACAAACTTTCGAACGGACGTCTCGCGTACGTTTGGCTGCCCAACACGGCGACGCCCGGGTACGTTTCTTTCACGCGCTACTTCTACTCGCAACAAGACAAAGAAGGCGCAGTGATCGACGAGCGCTATAACCAGGGCGGCATGGTTGCCGACTACATCGTCAACGAGTTGGACCGCAAGTTGATGGGTTATTTTGCGTTGCGTGACGGAGAGACTTCGACGTCACCCATCGCGGGCCTCTATGGTCCAAAGGTGATGCTGATAAATGAATCCGCAGGCTCAGGCGGCGACGCGCTGCCGTTCATGTTTCGCCAGCGGAAGATCGGGCCGCTTGTCGGCACGCGCACGTGGGGCGGGCTGGTCGGAACGCTTGGTTTCCCGCCCATGATCGACGGCGGCGGCATCACCGCGCCAAACCTCGCTTTCTACAATGTGAAAGGCGAATGGGACGTCGAGAACATCGGCGTCGCGCCTGACATCGAGGTCGAATATTCGGCTGCG
>JAICGQ010000219.1 GCA_025923035.1 Pyrinomonadaceae bacterium
ATACCGGCGAGTGGCACGCCGATCATAACTGACGGGATTGCGATCGTTCGTGGTGGTCCAAACCCGGAAGAGGCGCGCCGCTTTTATGAGTTTGTCACGACGCCGGAGAGCCTGGTTTACGCGGCGCACAAGTATTACCGGCTTCCCGTGCGCACGGATCTCGATCGCTCACAGTTGCCGGCCTGGATGAACGAGCCGTTCACTCGCATGCCGCTGGATTGGGAGCTGTTGCGAAAAAACGGAAGCGATTGGTTAAGATACTGGGACACGGAAATCCGCGGTAAAAATCGATAACCCGAGCATGGCGCTTCTTTCGCTAAAGAACATCTCGCGCAGTTTTGGAACGACGAAAGCCGTTGCTGACGTTTCGCTGGAAGTTCAGCAAGGGGAGTTTTTTGGCTTGCTTGGACCATCGGGTTGCGGAAAAACAACAACGCTGCGAATGATCGCCGGTCTCGAGAAACCTGATTCGGGAACGATCCAATTCCAGAACGCGGACGTTACGAATCTACCTGCCGAACGTCGTGGCTTCGGTATGGTGTTTCAAAACTACGCGCTGTTCCCGCATTTGAATGTTTTCGAGAACGTCGCTTTCGGGCTGCGCGCGCGTCACGCGTCGAAAGCCGAAATGGGTGAACGGGTCGCGAGTGCGCTCGAACTGGTCCAACTTCCGGGATACGACAAACGCGCCGTCGATGAGTTGTCGGGAGGCCAGCAACAGCGCGTCGCAATCGCGCGAGCGATCGCGATTCAACCGGCGCTATTACTGTTTGACGAACCCCTGTCGAACCTCGACGTGTCATTGCGCGAGTCAACACGCAGTGAGCTGCGCGAACTCGTAACGCGTCTCGGGTTGACCGCGGTTTATGTCACGCACGATCAGGAAGAGGCGTTCGCGCTTTGCGATCGCATCAGCGTGATGGTGGGCGGGCATTTGATGCAAACCGGCGAGCCACGCGAACTTTACGAGCATCCGTCGGACATCGCCGTCGCGCGTTTCCTCGGCCGCAACAACTTGATCAAAGCCATGCGACTGAGTTCGAGCGACGCCAGCGAAGGCGAGTTCAAGACGCTCGAAGGCGGTCACACGTTGCGTTTGCCGGTGAAGCATTCTGAACTCTCGCCACTGAACCAGCCGGTGTTTCTCGCGATCCGTCCCGAACACGTGCAGCTCCGTACGAACGGCGACTCTGGTCCGAATTCCCTGCGCGGAAACATTCGCGAGATCGTTTTCGCCGGTGCGACCTCGACTGTCCGCCTCGACGCCGCGGGACTGCTGCTTGAAGCCCTGGTCCTGCAACCTGATGGTTTGTCGATCAATCAGGAATGCACGGTGGTCCTTCCCCACGACCGCCTGACACTTCTGCAAAACCAACGCGGATGAGCAAGCGAGCTGCCGTCCTCATCGTCATCACGCTGCTCGTCCTGATCTACGGTGTCATTTATCCAAACCTGTTCGTCGTCGCGACTTCGCTGCAACGCGATGGCGCCTGGACCTTCGCGAACTATCGCGAAGTGCTGGCGCAAAGCGTCGTTCTCGAAGCGATCGTGAACAGCATCGGACTGTCGGTTTTTACTGTGTTGCTGTGTGCGGTCGTGGGCGTGCCGCTGGCGTTCCTGTTTGAACGGTTCGAGTTTCCGGGACGGCGAGTGTTTGCGGCGCTCGCGGCGCTACCGCTCGTGCTCCCGCCGCTCGTCGGCACAGTCGCGTTCATCTTTCTTTACGGCGAGTCGGGAATCCTGGCCCACAGTATGCAAACCCTGTTCGGACTCGAAACGCCGCCGTGGTCTCTGCAAGGCTGGCCGGCGTTGCTGTTCTTTCACACGTACACGATGTACCCGTTTTTCTACGTACTGACCGGCGCGGGATTGCGACGCATCGATGCCAGCCTCGCGGAGGCCGCGCGTGGCTTGGGCGCATCGCGAATGATCGTTGTGCGCCGCGTATTGCTGCCGCAATTGACACCGTCGCTGATCGCCGCCGCGCTGTTGACGTTCATGACGTCGATGGCGTCGTTTAGCGCGCCGCAGTTGTTCGGCGGGAATGTGCGCGTGCTGACACTCGAGATCTTTACCGCACGACAGCGCAGCGACGTCGTGATGGCCGTCACCGAGACTGTGATACTCGCAGTCATCTCGCTCGCCGCGCTGATCTTCTTTCAACGTTACGAAGGCACACGCAAGTTTGCGGCTGCGGCGATGAAAGGCGCGCCACGTCGACGTGCAGCGATCGCCAGCGGCAAGACGCGTGTCATCGCGACGATCGTGGCGATTGTGTTTGCGATCCTTTTAGTGTTGCCGGTGGCGACGCTCGTTCTCGTCAGTTTCGCTCGCGAAGGATCGTGGACAACGCAAACACTTCCGTCGGCTTACACCGTCGCCAACTACGTTCGCCTCTTCAGCGAGCCGCTGGCGGCGGAAGTGTTCGTCAACAGTTTATCGATGTCGGCAATTGCCGCCGTCGCGTCGTTGCTGTGGAGTTTTTGTATCGTCACTTTGCTGGTGAAACGCGGCCGCGGACGATTGATTGATAAAACCTGGCGACGGTTGTTGTCGTTGCTGGTGCTGATCCCCTGGGCGCTGCCGGGAACTGTCGTCGCCGTTTCCGTTGCTGAAGCCTACGGACGACCGGGTTCGCTGCTCGGTTCGTTCGTTTTGGTCGGAACGTTCTGGATCCTGCCGGTTGTCTACTTTCTGCGTTTTATGCCGCTCGTCGTACGCGCCGTACAGGCGAGCATGGAACAACTCGATCCGGCGCTCGACGAAGCGGCCGGATCGCTCGGCGCGCACGCGTGGCAGAGATTTACGCGCGTGACGTTGCCGCTGGTGTGGCCGGGCGCGGTGGCCGGGACGTTGCTGGCGTTTGTGATCGCGTTAGGCGAATATGTGGCGTCGGTGCTGGTGTTTGTCCCGGCGAACCGTCCCATCTCAATTGCCATCGCATCTGAGCTGCGCGACTTCAATTTGGGCGCGGCGGCGGCGTACGGCGTCGTGCTGATCGTGATCATCTCAATCAGCATGGTTGCCGCCGGCAAACTGGAAAGGATGCGCGGTTAAGATACGCAAATGATGACGACATTTCTTAAGTTTCGGGCGTTTCTCAGTGTTTTGTTGCTGGTTGTGCTGGCTTTGCCGGCGCGTGTCGCAACCCAAACCGAGCAGCCGGAAAAACCTGAGAACGCCGCACTTCATCAAGCTCTCGTCGATCTCACCAATCCCTGGACAGTGATGTGCGTCGCCGCCCATCCCGACGACGAAGACGGCAGCACGCTTACTGTTCTGCGCCGGAAGTATGGCGTCCACACCGTCTCGCTGTTTTCGACCTTTGGCGAAGGCGGACAGAACGCGGTTGGTCCCGAACTTTACGAAGACCTCGGCGTGATTCGCGCGCGCGAAACGATTGCTGCTTCCGAAGTGCAGGGATCGGAACCTCACTTTCTCGGTTTTCGCGATTTCGGGTTTTCGAAATCGGCTGAAGAAACTTTTCGCGCCTGGGGCGAAAAAGAATTGCTGCGGCGCATGGTGCTCAACATCCGGCGACTGCGTCCGGACGTCATCATCACCAATCACGACACGACCAGCGGTCACGGTCATCATCAGGCAACGGGACGTATGATCATCGAGGCGTTCTTCGAAGCCGGCGACGCAACGAAATTTCCCGAGCAGCTTTCGCAGGTCAGCGTCTGGCAAGTGAAACGGCTCTTCGTGCGCAACCGCGGTCAGGACCCCGCAACGGCAACCGGAAAAGAAGGCCCGCCGCAGATCGTCTCGATCAATCCGAACGAGATGGATCCGGTGCGCGGCATGACTTACGCGCAACAAGCGCTCGCGGCTTTGCAGAAACACGCGACGCAGGGTCCGTGGCCGAAAACTGTTCCCCCAAACGGCGCGCGCGTTATCCGCTACAACCTCGTGAAGCAGACCACGTCCGCTCCGCCGCTGCCTGCTGATGCGAAAACATTTCTCGACGGTTTGACCTTGCCGGACGCGGCAGCGGCGCGACTCGTTGCGCCGACGATCGAAGGCAAACCGCTCACTCAATATCTCGATCGTCGTCTCGAACTTCTGGTTGCGTTACTCAGCAGCAAACGGCGGGGCGCGTTCAGTGCGCCGAAAGACGTTGTCGATACAGATCCACACCGGTTCAAGTTGATGGCCCAACGACTCGACAATGCGCTCGCCACCGCAGCGGGTGCTTCGGTGTCGATCGGTTCAAGCGGTTCAGCGCTCGTTCCGGGTCAACCGGCGCGACTCTCAGCAACGCTAACGAACGCCGGCATGGCGGAGATTCTCATCAAGCAACTGAAGTTTCGCGGACTGGGAGTCGAACAAAAACTCGACGCGGCAGACAAGACGTTGCCGGGCACTGAAACACAAGCCGCGGTGAACGTCACCGTGCCGAAGAACCTAACGATCAGTGTTCCGTCTTCAGAACATCTTTACGACGGGCGACTGTTTGGCGAACCGCTAGTTGCCGAAGGTGAATTGTCGATGGAAGGCGTGTCGTTCACGGTCGCAACTGAAGCGCACCGCGAAGTTGCGCCCGCGGTTGAGATCGTCGCCGTCGAACCATCGCCTTACGTCAGCACTCCGGCAACGTCGCAGAAGCCGCTCGAATTCACGGTCCGTCTGAAGAACCATCTGCCATCCGAGTTTCGTGGGCTGCTGCGCGTACGCGGACAGACTTTGGAAACTGGACGCGAACTCAAGATTGGGCCAAACGCGACGGACGTCCAGAACATGGTCGTTCGTACCGCGTTACCGTTGAGTACGTTGGCGCAGATTCAAGCGCGGGAAAGGTCGATGGCGGTCACCGTCGATCTCCCGATTCCGAAAGATCCGATTGCGAAACGAGTCGTGCCGCTGATCTATGCTGATGCGATCGTCGTTAGCGGTCGCAAGGTCGGTTACATTCCGAGTTCCGATCAAACTTTGCAGCGCTCGCTGGCGGCGCTTGGGGTTGATGCGAAAGAGTTGACGGTTGATGAGGTTGCGAAAGCTGACCTGGCGCCGTTTCACACGATCATCATCGACAATCGTGGGTACCAGGCGCATCCGGAGTTGATTGCGTCGAATAACCGCTTGCTCAAGTATGTGGAAGATGGTGGGACGCTGCTCGTTTTCTATCACCGCACGAATGAGTGGAATCCGAACGAACAGCGTAATCGCCCGCAGCTCGCGCCGTATCCGATCATCATCGACGACGATCGCGTGACGGATGAGAATGCGCCGGTCAGCTTCCTGCAGCCGAGGCATCCGCTGTTGAATTTTCCGAACAAGATCACGCAACTGGATTTTGCTAACTGGATCCAGGAGCGCGGGCTCTACTTCCCGCGAGAGTGGGATCCGAAGTACACCGCCGTGTTATCGACGAACGACAAGGGCGAGCCGCCGTTGCGCGGTGGACTGCTGGTCGCGCCCTACGGACGAGGCAACTACATCTACACGAGTTATGTCTGGTATCGACAGCTTCGCGCGGGATTACCCGGCGGGTACCGCATGTTTGCGAACCTGATCAGTTACGGGCGTCGCAAAGAGACCACGGAGTAGGACGCGGGGACGGGGGGACGCGGTGAAGGGGAGACGCGGTGAAGGGGAGACGCGGTGACGGGGAGACACGGTGACGCGGTGTTTTCGGCGAGGCCAAAGACATTTACGCGAGACAAAGTAATGCGGGAACAAAGTGACGATCGCCGCGTCCCCGCGTCACCCCATCCCCGCGTCTCTATCTCCGCGTCCCCGCGTCTCTGACTCCGCGTCTCAAGGTCTTCAACTAGGCTGGCTGGTCGAGCATCGCGTCCTGCTCGAGCGGCTCTTCGCCTTCGAGCTTCACGCGCGCTCTTTCGAGAAACGTGACGATCATCTCGCGGACGCGCTTCTGCATCTCGGCGCTAATCCTTCCCTCGCCCACGAGAATCGCAAAACGGTGCAGGTCTTTCGCGTGCTTACGGCGCAGTTCGACGTGCTGAACGATCTTGATCAAAACCTTGTGTCCGCGCTCTTCAAACGCCGCTGCATAACGGAGATAGTTCTTCATCTCGGAGCGCGCCGGCGACCACTCCAGTCGCTCAGGTGAATCCTCAGTCTTCTCAACGGTAAAAGTCGCATGGACGGCGCCGATAACCGGCACTTCAGCACGAACCATCCAACGCATGATGCCGCCGGCTTCCTTCCGTATTCCTTCGATTCCCGGCATTAAATCCGCAAAATTACGTAGTTCGCCGAAAAACTCGCGCGCCCGCTCCACCGTGGTTCGCAATTCCATTTGTTCTGCGTAGGAAGCCTTGATTCGAAACATTGGTTCTCCGTTAACCGTTCTGCCCAGATCGTTGATGCGCGATGCTAACCGTTTGGTTTCCCGCATCGCGGCTGCTAACTTACACGAGGAAAGTTTGCTAGTAAACAGCTAAGTGCGTTATGAAAGAATTATTTAATACCGCCTGCCCGCGATGTGAAAAACGAGGACTGAAAACCTGGACCGAACTGAACGACGAACAGCGCGAAGTCGTCAAGAGGTTGCCCGCTACAGCCAACTTTGAACTCGCAGAACGGCAAGCGACGCATCGCTGGTGTACCCGCTGCTGGTACGAAGCCGTTGACACTTCCCAACACACCTAACTGAGTATGCGGCTGTAAGCTGCTCGAATGTCTTTCATCTTTTCGATCAGCATCTCGTGTAACTGCGCGGCATCGAAATCCATCCTCTTAGCTACGTCTTTCGCAATCACATGATCGGGATCAGGCAAGCGCGTCGATCGGCCGACGATCAGTCGCAAGTTGTGATCGATCTTGCGCAGCAGACCGTAGCCGGTGCTAAGAGTTTCGAAATCATCGTCGGTGAGTGAACCTTCTTCGCGAAGTCGTTCGAGCGTGAAGAGCGTTGAGCGGTCGTCGCCTTCGTCGAGCACTTCGTCGCGCAACTGCAAGTAGCGCGCGGCGAAATAGACGTCGAGCATTCCGCCTGGTCCATACTTGATGTCTGTTCCCAATTGCCGTCCGCGCCGGCCTTTTTCTCGTTCCAGACGATCGCGTACCCTCAGCGTCTCGGTTTTCAGTTGGCGCGGATCGAACTTTAGGGCGATCGCGTGAATGCGATGACGCGCGTGCGTTTCGATCATACGGCCAAGCTCCTGATCGCCGCCGACAGCGCGTAGCTTCACGTACGCCAGCCACTCCCAGGGCGCGCTTTCCTCCTTCAAATAATCGAGAAAACCGTCGGAACTGGAGACGAGCGGACCGTTTTTTCCGTGCGGCCGCAGACGCAGATCGACGCGGTAAAGGTAGCCTTCTCTCGTGATACTCGACAGCGCGGCGAGCATCAGCTCAGCGAACCGCGAGTAGGCCTGGTCGGGCGTCATTACTTTGATCGGCGACGGGACGAGCGAGTCGTAAGTGATCAGAATGTCGAGATCCGAACCGTAGTCGACACCGCCCGACGCGAGGCGTCCCAGGCCGTAGAACGCGACGCGCGGTCCGGCACGAAATGGACCATGGCGCCGCGCCAGTTCGCGTCGTGCGACGAGATACGACACGTTTAGACTCGCGATCGCCAGATCTGTTTGCAGGCGGTTTGTTTCCGGCATCGTAAGTTCATTTGCACTGTCGAGCGCGCCGATCTCGGCCATCAGTTCCGCCCATTTCAAACGCAGCGCGGCGAGTTCGCCGGGGAACGTTTCCTCAGCGTCGATCGCCGAACGAAGTATCGTGCGATAGTCGCGGCGCAAAGCGGTAGATGGCGTTGCGCCGAGCGATGTGATTAGCGCGGGGTTCGCCGCGATCATTTCCGCGAACGCGTCAGACGAGCCACAGAGATGAACGAGGCTCGTGAGATTTGCAGCGGAAATGTGCAGTTGTCGATCTGTCTTTTCGAGCGACGCGGCGATGTGCGAGGCTTGGACCAACGCGCGATGTGGATTCAGCGATTCATTCGCGAGCGCCTGGATCGAACGCTTGTTTAGTTTCGCTTCGGTATGTGACGCGAACACGCGCGCGGATGCGGTTGCGAGTGTTGAGTCTTGATCGAATACGTTGTCGTCGGTCGCCTGGGGCTCGACTTCTTTCAGCGCCGGTTCGATTTCAGAAAATAAACGATCGTAGACGCGCCGCACGTTGCCGGTGTGTGTTTTCAGAGTTGCGTCAAACTTCTCCACGTCTGCGAAACCGAGACGCCGCGCCGTTAACGTTCGCGGCTCCGGCGAATCGGGAACTGTGTGCGTTTGCAATCCGTGCTCCATTTGCAAACGGTGTTCGAGTGCGCGGAGGAAGTAGTAAGCGTCGGAAAGTTCTGTGCGTTCCTGCTCGGTGATGAAGGCGCGATCGGCGAGCCGGCCGAGGCTGACGAGCGTGTGCGGCACGCGTAACCAATCGTCACGACCGCCGTGGGCCAACTGTAGTGCCTGCGCGATGAATTCGATCTCGCGAATGCCGCCGCGTCCGAGTTTCACGTTGTAACCGCTCTTCTTCTC
>JAICGQ010000220.1 GCA_025923035.1 Pyrinomonadaceae bacterium
AGTGCGTTTCCACGAAGTGGAAATGATGTCGTACCCGTTGTTCGAGCATCAGCCTTACACGCTCGCGCTCGCGACGAAAATGGCGACCGTTGCCGAAGAAGAAAATCTCGATCTCCTGCACGTCCACTACGCTATACCGCATTCAATCAGCGCGATTCTGGCGCGAGAGTCGCTGAAGCCGCGCCGGCGTTTGCCTGTAGTCACGACGCTGCACGGCACTGACATCACGCTCGTCGGCGCTGATCGCTCATATCTGCCGATCACGCGCTACGGCATCGTTCAGTCAGACGGCGTGACGGCGATCTCCGCCTATTTGAAGGAAGCGACGAAAGAGATCTTTCACTTCGAAGACATTCAGGTGATTCCAAATTTCGTTTGCCAGCATGATTACAAGCGGCTCGAAGTCGGTCCGCTGCGCGAGACGTTGTCGCCGAATAATGAACCGCTGCTGGTGCATGTTTCGAACTTCCGTCCGGTGAAGCGGCCGGTCGACTGCATCGAGATTCTCGCGCGAGTGCTGGAAAAAGGTGTGAAGACGCGCCTGGTGATGGTTGGCGACGGCAGTGAGCGCCCCAATGCCGAGCATCGTGCGCGTTGTCTCGGCGTTTACGAACACTGCTCGTTTGTCGGCAAGCAGCCTCGCATCGTCGACTATCTTTCCGCCTGTGATGTTCTGTTGTTGCCGTCGGACCAGGAGTCGTTTGGACTGGCGGCGTTGGAAGCGATGGCGTGCGAAGTTCCCGTTATTGCTTCGCGCGTGGGTGGTCTGCCGGAAGTAGTTACGGACGGTGAGACCGGATACTTAAGTCCCGTGGGAGATATCGGCAAGATGGCGGCGGACTCCGCGCGTCTGCTTGTCGATCACAAACTGCGACGCGAGATGGGCCAACGTGCGCGCGAATCGGCCATCACTCGCTATCGCACTGATGTTGTTATTCCGCAGTACATTGAGTTCTACGAAAAAATCTTAACGAAATAGGTCTGAGTGCTGAAATGACGTCTCTCATCGTCGGGACAGCGGGCCATATCGATCATGGGAAGAGTGCGTTAGTGCGCGCACTCACAGGCACCGATCCCGACCGTCTGCCGGAAGAAAAACGCCGCGGTATCACTATCGATCTCGGCTTCGCCGATCTACAACTCGACGATCTGCGTCTGGGATTCGTCGACGTTCCCGGTCACGAACGTTTCGTCAAAAACATGCTCGCGGGTGCGCATGGTATCGACGTGCTCGCGTTGATCATCGCGGCCGACGAAGGCGTGATGCCGCAAACGCGCGAACACTTCGACATCTGTCGTCTGCTCGACGTGCGCAACGGATTGATCGTGATCACGAAGAGCGATCTCGTCGAGAAAGAAATGCTGTCGCTGGTCGAGACCGAAGCGCGCGAAATGGTCGCCGGATCTTTTTTACAGGATGCGCCGCTCGTCGCGGTTAGTTCAAAGACGGGTGAAGGACTCGACGAACTGAAGTCGCAGTTGAGCGCGATCGGAAAACGCGTGCCGGCGCGTTCCACCGATTTCGTAACGCGTTTGCCGATCGATCGTGCTTTCTCGATGAAAGGATTCGGCGCGGTTGTGACGGGCACTCTGATTTCGGGAAAGGTAAACGAAGGTGACGATCTCGAACTGCTGCCTCCGGCGATGAAGGTCCGCGTGCGCGGGTTGCAGGTCCACGGAGCGTCCGTTTCCCAAGCGCAAGCCGGGCAACGAACTGCCGTAAATCTCGGCGGTGTTGACACGGCGCAGATCGAGCGAGGCATGGTCCTGGCGCCGCCCGGACGTTTGCGACCGACACAGATCGTCGACGTGTGGATCGATGTCTTGCCTGACGCACCGCGCGGTGTGCGCTCGCGATCGAGGGTCAGATTTCATATCGGCGCAACTGAAGTCTTAGGACGCGTGCGTGTGCTCGATGAGCCCACTGAAATCTCGGCGGGCGGTGGCGGGCTCGCGCAGTTGCGACTCGAGACACCGGTCGTTGCGCTGCACGGCGATCGATTCATCCTGCGCAGTTATTCGCCGTCGCAGACAGTTGCGGGCGGAGTGATCGTCGATCCGTTTGCCGCAAAACATCGTGGGAAGGAACTCGCGCAGACTCGCCGGCTGTTGCGTACGTTGTTGGAAGAAGATCGCGCGGCGAAGTTTCGCGGGTTCGTTACCAGCGCGGGCGAGCGTGGCTTGCGACTCACTGATATCGCCGCCGCGACTGGTTGGACCAATGATGTTCTCGCGAAGGTTGCGTCGGCCGCGCAGGCTGGAGAACAGGTGATTGACGCCGGTGGCGTTTATCTCGCGCGCGAGAGTTTCGACCGGTTGAGCAGTGCGGTGCTCGACGAGCTGGAGCGACATCACAAACGCGAACCGCTGGCGCGTGGAATGTTGCGCGAGACGTTGCGCGAGAAGGTGTTCGCGCACTCGTTGCCGGAGCTGTTCGGCGCAGTCATCGCGAAGTTGGAAACGACGGGCGCCGTCGCTTCCGAGAAGGACATCATTCGTGCGGGCGGTCATTCAGTCGGCTTGTCTGAACAGGACGCGCAGATGAGCGCGCGCATCGAGCAGGCTTATCGTGATGCGGGCGTCGAGGCGCCTTCGCTTGACGACGTTATGAAGCGCGCAGGCGTGACGGTTTCTCAGCGCACACAGGCGCGAAAGATCCTGCAACTGCTGGTTGACGGGAAAAAGCTGGTGCGAATTCAGAACGAGATGTTCATGCACGAAGACGTGGTCGCCGGTTTGAAAGTGAAGTTGCAGGACTACGCCTCAAAACATGAACCCCAACGCCTCATCGACGTCCCCGCCTTCAAAGAACTCGCGGGGGTTTCGCGCAAGTATGCAATCCCCCTGCTCGAATACTTCGATCGCGAGCAAGTGACTCGCCGAACGGGGGACAAACGGGTCATTCTGAAACCACCAACCCGCTGATTCGTGGGCCTTTGTTGACACACAAACAGAACGGTTAAGACACTTGCTTTCCCTTGTGACGTGGCGTTAACATGCTGGCATCATAACGAGTCAAAAGCGGCTTTTTCCTTAACCTTCATTTCATTTGGCCGGAGGTAAAAATGAAAAGCCTGAAAGACATTCTGGCGGTAATTGTCGGCGTAATCGCTGCCCTCGGCGCGATCTTTTACTTCTATAAGTTTGTGACGTTCCCCGAAGCCGGTGGTGGTCACAGTTATGGATGGATCGCGCTGGCACTTGCGGCAGTCGCGTTTATCTGTGGCCTGATTTATTTCCTCGGCCACGTAAATAAAGAAGAGGAGATACACATCACTCAATAACGGGTGCCTGGGCGATCCCGATTGTTGGAAGTCACCACGCTGACTTTCCATGCAGAGATTTGCACTCGAACCCGACCAGGTTTTCGACGCCGTTTGTGCACAAACCAAAGCGGCTTACGTGCGCAGACGGCGCTTGTTTGTGTGAACCCCGCGCGTCATCGCGCGCCTATATCCGCGAAGGAGAAACTCCAGACAAATGTTCTTCCCACTCCTGTTGATGCTGCAGCAACTCCGGGCCACGCAGCCAGGGTACTTTTTTCTGGTCACGCTGATTTTGTTGATCGCCGGAGGCGTTGGCTGGTTGATCGCCGCGGTGCTTGGCTTCGCGCGATCGCCGGCGTTTGGACCGTCGGCACGCTGGTTTTCGTATGCTGCGGTTTGCCTCATCATCTACCACTTGCAGTTTTTGCTGTTTGGCGTGCTCGTGTTTTTGGGCATGTCGGAGACTCAAGTTGATCTTTCGGCGGCGCTGGGGCTGGGTGCGTTTTTCAATCTGTTCGTGGTGCTGGGGGCGATCTGCGCGATTCTGGGTTTTGTCCGGATGACGAGCCCGCGCTAAACTGACGTTTGTTGATGAATAAGAAACTGTTTGTAGTCGCCGCGCTGATCCTGGTGGGAAGCGCGGCGGTTGTTTTTCTAAGCGCGTCGCCTTCGTCAAATACCGGCGGGGCGGTGGCGGGACACTTTGCGCGCCAACGCGGCGGACGCTTCTTTGTCGCCAATAAACCGTTTCGCTTTGTGGGAGCGAACGTGGCGGTGATGTATCGCGACGAGGATCGCGAGCGTATGCCGGAGACGATGCGCCGGGCTGCTGAGGCTGGGATCAAGGTCGTGCGCGTTTGGGCGTTTGGTGAAGGTGGGCCGAATGACGTTAAGCCCGTGGGGGGCGATTTCGAGGATTGGCCACGGCACCATCCTTTCCGCTTCAAACCTGGGGAGTGGAACGAGGATGCATTTGTGCATCTCGACAAGGTGATTGCTGAGGCTGCGCGCAATGGAATTTACGTGCAGCTCTGTTTGACTAACTGGTGGCGCGATACCGGCGGCGTGACGCAGTACTTGCGCTGGGCCGGAATCAACGATGCTGCCGACGACAGTTACAAGTTTGGCATCAACAACGAGAAGGCGTTTCTGTTTTATACGAATCCGGAAACGCGACGGCTTTATCGCGAACACATCGAGAAGTTGGTGACGCGACGGAATACTGTTACGGGCGTTAACTATCGTGACGATCCGGCGATCTTCGCCTGGGAGCTGATGAATGAGGCGCAGGTGATCACGGGGCGGTGGGCGGAGAGGCGCGAGTGGTTTGCGGAGATGAGCGCGTATGTGAAGTCGCTCGATCCGAACCACATGGTGACGCCTGGCGCCTGGGGTTATCGATCGGCGTCGGAGCGGCGTGAGTGGTTGTTGGACCATGCGTTGCCGACGATCGACTTTTGCGATGTTCATAATTACCCGCGTGACGATCACGACAGTTTTATCGAGTCGCCTGCGGCCTTGAAGGAGTTCATTGAAAACCGGGCGGCGGCGGCGTTTTCGTTAGGGAAGCCGTTGGTGTTGGGTGAGTTTGGGATGAGTGTTGATGGGCACCGTGGTGTGTCGCAGGTTGATTGGTACCGGGCGTTTTTTGAGGGGAATGCGGCAGCGGGTGCTGGTGGTGCGATGTTTTGGATTCTGACGCCTGATGCGCGTCGTGGTTATGGTGTGACGTATTCGTCGCCGCGGGATGAGGAATTGTTACGTGAGGTGGCGCGGGCGTCGCAGGTGTTTGCCGCATTGCAGTCGGTTGACTTGCCGTCGCATTTGCAGGAGCCGTCGCGGCATCTGGTTCCGAGGCAGTTTGCGTGGAGTGTGCCTGGTCCCGATGATGCGGGTGTGTTGCCGCAGATGATCGTGCGCGAGGATCGATCGGTGCTTTATCAGTTCAAGCCGCAGATGGCGGTGGCGCAGCGGTTTGAGAAGATTGGTGGTGGGCCGGGTTACATCTGGGGATACGGATCGGGGTTTGTTGAGTACACGGTGCCGGAGCGCGCGGATCGCAGGCGGGTGAGCGAGATCATCGTGCGCGCGCATATTCGGCCGGTGCTGCCGATCGACGCGCCGGCGGGTTTCGGAAAGACGCGGGTGACGTTGTTTGTTAACGGCTGGAACGGCGGCTCGCGTCTCGTTCCCACTACCCTTCAGGGTCCTCCCGATGCGTCTCATGTTGCAGTTCAAGAATGGCGCCTGAACGGCTGGTTCCTTCGCCTGCGCGCCATGCGTGGCCTCCCCTTATCGATCCGCTTCGCCGTCACCCCCGACTCTGACTGGCCCTACGGCATCAACATCTCAAACTGGCCCGAAGGCTACGACTCCCACGACGCCCGCCCCGTGGAAGTTGAACTGCGACACTGATCCACCCACCGTTCAAGTCGATGGTCACCGGTCTGAACTTACGCGCACGACATCACCCGGCTGAATCGTTTCCAGAACCCTGAGGACATCCGGAATCAGTTGCATAGTGTCAGATAACCGGGTGCTTCCGGATTCGAGTACGACGACACCAATCTCAAACGTGTGCAGGTTTTGTTGGAAGCTCAGATTCCGATCTCCAGTTAAGAACACATCGAATTGATGCTGGGCTGTTTCGAGCAGTCTACCGTTGGTCAAACCGGCCCAACCAGCCGCGCGAACAGAACTACAATGATGCCCAATCAGGGCACGACAAAGACGCCAGTCAAGGCATTCGTCAATCAGAATTCGCAAGTTAGTGTGAGGATCAGACGGTTTCTAACATCTTGAGTTTACCGGCCTCAATTACCGCAATTGCTTGCTCCCTCGTTACGGTCGGAAAAGCTACAAGGAAGTCTTCTACTGATTCGCCGCCCTCCAAAGAATCGATGAGGTTTTGCAGAGGGACCCGCGTTCCGACGAAAACAGCTGTACCACCCAGGATCTCGGGGTCAGAGTGAACAATTCCTTTGAGATCTTCCGACGTCATTTGCGGGAATATACCACAGCTCAGCGAGATGTTCGTGATAGCGCGTCGACCGAGTTCTCGTCTAGCTGGTAAATCTTCACGGAGGGGACGGGGCCGAGGTTGAGTGTGGCGATGGGGGTGAAGTGGGTGTTGAGGGTGGTGATGAGGGGGTCGTTGCTGAAGTAACGGCGGCCGCGGGCGACGATGATGAAGTCGCCGGGGCGGAGTTGAGAGACGGCCGAAGGATCGGATAGGGAGACGCAGATTAGATCGGGCCGATGGGAAATGTTGGCGTAGTGAGAAGCGAGTGAAGGACTTTCGCTGGCGACGCGCGCGTTGGGTTGGGCACGGCCGGCGATGGTGGCGATCGTTTCACGCATGCTCGCGTCGTAGAACTCGTCGTGCGGGAAGTAGTAACCGGCCCGCTCGGTGCCCCCGCCAATGCTGTTCGTAAACAAGCGAAAATGCGGCGCCGCCTGGATTGAGCTGATAACGGAACCGGTGATTACTATCACTGCAACTGCTGCGGGAATGTAATGTTTTAATGACGTAAAGCTCGTCAATCGATTCGCGATCCAGCGCCCGGCGAATTGAATCCCGAGCGCGCAAGTGATCAGCACAGCCGGCAACACCGTCGTGTAGTAGCGCGTAAACTTCCCACCCGGAAAACAGAACGCCACCACCCACAACAAAAACCAGAACAACAGAAAATACCTTCCATCACCCAGCTTGCGACGAAACAGCAACGGCAGCCCGATTACAAACCCAACCACCGTCAACAACGGCAACTTCACCGCCGTAAACACGAAATAGAAGTAAACGGGAATCCCGTTCAGCCAATCGGCAAACCGTTGCGTGTAAAGCTGGCCCATGAACTCATACCCGTCATGACTGATACGCTTGCCGCCGGCAAACAGCCCCATCTGCCGCCACGTCTCAGGCAGCAGGACCGTAGGACTCAGGATCAAAAACACGATCCCCGTGATCCCCAAGAACACGATGAGTCGCTTCTTCCCGAGCCGCCAACGCGTCTCCGGAAGTTGTTGGAACATCCAGTAGTAACACCAACTGATCGCCATAAAGTGCGGCACATACTTCGACGCCACCATCGCGCCGTAACACGCCGCCGTCGCCCAGTAGTATCGATTCGGATTCCGATCCGTGCTTTCAGCAACACGCTGCCCGCGCAACCAAAACACGTTCGCGAGCAGAAAAAAGAAGAGCAGAAACGTGTCTTCCTTCGCCACACGACTAAACCCGATGCCCGACGGATCAAACGCCCACAACCCCGCCGCGATCAGCGCCACTTCCACACCAAACAACTCCGCCGCGATCAAGAAGATCAAGATCGCACTCAACGCGCCCGCGATCGCTCCCGGCAGTCGCAATGCAGTCTCGGGCGCAATCCGGTTCTCAGGACCGGCAAGACTATTCCACTTTTCGGAAAGGATGATCGACGTCGTCTGCAACGCCTTCATCAACATCGGATGTTCGCCATTCGCGCCGGTGAGTCCGTTGGCGCGATAGTCGGCGACGGCGTTGAGTTTGTTGAGTTCGTCTTCGCTGAGTCCTTCAGCGCTCAGGCCCGCGACGCGAAAGCCAAATCCGGCCAGCACGAGGATCGTGAGCGTGATGAAAACGAGCGTGCGGCTGTTGGCTAAGACACCACGACCGGCAAAGAGTTCGGGTCTCAGACCAGCAGTGACGATCGCTTCAGCTTTTGCCGACAAAATACGGGGTTCCTTCGAGCTTCAATAAAGCGCGCAAGGTTAGCGGAACCCCGAATCTGTGTCAAAAGTTTAAACACCACTTACTCGAATCCTTACCGTCCCGCTTTGGAACGTTTCGGATTCTTGTCTGAATACGAGCGTGCCGCTTCCTCATCTTCGTCCGTCGCTATATTTTGACGTCGATCAGTGGCCTGCAACACTTCCGAGCGCTTGTCGAGTTTGTTCGCGGCACCCGGACGCGGACTCTGCTTCTTGCCTTCGCCCGTCGGGGGCTGGTTCAGCTTGTTGCGATTCTTGTTCGGCACTTCTTACCTCCTTCCGCGCTTGTGATCAGGCCCGGGCTGAGCATCGTTCAGGTTCGACTCTGCCCGCGCCTGGTGACGCGGCTGCGCGGTTTGCAAGCGAGGGTTTTCACTCTCACGCCGGCGTTTGTTCTTCTTATCAACGCGTTCGTGGTCCTTCTTCTG
>JAICGQ010000221.1 GCA_025923035.1 Pyrinomonadaceae bacterium
GACAGCACTCCGGCGGTCGCCTGGTATCGTGGACCGTTATCGCCACTCACGAGAAATCGTCTCTCGCAAACGGTTTTTGAACGCGCGGATGCAGCGATGATTCTCGACACGGGCAACGGGATCCTCGACGTGTCGTATGCAGCGGCGTGGGAACTCGGTCGTTTACAAGCGCTATCGTCACCGGCGTTTGTAAAAGGACTGCGGCTGTTTGTCGAAGGCCGGCAGAACCGCGAGGAGTTCGGAAAAGAGATCGAACAGTTCCTCAAAGATCATCGCTCCTCGTTCGCGACTCCCGTCAGCGGCGAAACGCAACTCGAGCAAATCAAGATCGCGGACGATTTGGTCGAATGGATCGCACGGCTGGTGTTGTTGTATCCGGTGCCGTTCCATTACCTCGTTCCACACCAGTCGCTGTTGCCGTCCGAGTCGCTTCGCTTCTTCCACCTCGACGACAACTGGGTCGATGCGCTCGTCGACGGGGCGTTCAGCATTGCGGTCCGCACTGTCGATGAAAAACGCAAAAAGTACCGCGCTGAGTTGCAGGCGACGTTATCGCGGATCGTCTACCAGCACCGGCTGCGATTGCAGGGCAAGAACCCGGAGTGGGAACCGTCCGAAACGTTCATGGGGGTTCCGAAGTCCGGTTTTCTGTTGCGTTCGCGAGTAGTGACCGGCTGGCCGGGTGTTGAAGTCACCGCCAAGACGAGTGCGAAGGAAGATCCAAACCTGCCGCTGATCCTGCGTTTCGATCAGATTGCGGACGGCGTGCTGTTCTGTCTTGCGCGTGGCTTCATCCAGGAAGTGACATTTCGTGAGCCGCGCGAAGGGCTGACCTTCGGCGTCGGCACTAACGGCAAGTTGAAGTCAAACAGGACCGGTAAAACTCTGGACGTCATGAGTGAGTGTCGACGCAGCGACAGTGCCGACGGCGTCGTTGACATTTCGAAGCTACAGACGCAATTGACGAGCGCCGGATCTGCGGAGTTTGCGACGGAGATGATCCGTAAACCGGAACAGCAATCGATCAAGTGGGTTAAGAGCTGAAAATTTAAGGAGTTCCATGGACTCACAGCATCTACTGGTCCCGATCAAGGTGCAGGCACTGGTCATCGACGACATCGTCACCAAGAAGACCGGCGCAATCGAATTCGAAGGTCGATTGATAGCTAACGACGGGCGCTGGTCGCCACAGGTGCAGAACTATCAGCCGCTGCTCAATTCGGCGAAGTCGCCTGGTCCAAGACCGTTTTTTGGCGCGACGCGTAAGTTCAACAACCGCGACGCCGATCAGTTGGTGCTGGATCCGAATACGAACCGCGAGGCAACGCCGCAAGAGAAAGATCGTGGCGTCTACCTGCACTGGGTTTTGCCGTCGGGTCTGCGCCATGCCTGCACGCCCGGCATGCTCGACTTTCCCAAGCTGCCGGATCACTGGTTGATCGTTCGCTTCTCACGTAACGACGCGACCCTGAAAACGAGAGCCTGGTTCGTCGACGGCGGCGCAGTAGTCGCCGATACCGCGCCGACGAATCTCGTCTTCCCGGGCACTGGCAAGCACGTTGGCAAGCGCGTCGGCAAAGTCGTTCCTCTCGAAGACTTCACGATCGCTAATTTCTCCGGAGAGCGAGCGCCGGAAATTATCGCCACCGGCACCACTCAAACTGGCTCGCCGACATTCACAGCCTCCATTGCTGAGAACCGCAACATCTTTTCCTGGCACGACGATCTCAACGACCTTCGCGGCACAGATGCGGATAAAAGCGTGCGTGACGGCACGACGCTCACTTACTGCGTGCTCGGTTGGTACCGTGATCCACAGAACGAACCACTCGCGTCGTCATCCGCAAAGGTCAAGGAGCGACGCGACGAGTCAGAGAGATTGCTTGGCTGGCTGATCGAACCGCCGGGGTGGTCCATCGATGCAACCGGCGGCGCGCGACCCGAGCTGCTGAAGCGGCGCTCGGTGTTTCACGGCATGGTGGCCCATATCAACTACTGGAGTCGTGAAACTTATCGAGGACAGATCCTCGGTTACCCGGGCGCGCCGTCAGTTGGCGGAACTATGTCGCCGTCGAAGCCCGGTTTCCGAGTTGGCGTCGGCAACAACGCTGAAGACGCGCTCGTGTCGCTGGTTTCGAGTGAATACAGTGGCGAGCAAACGCCGAAGAGTCTGGCGAAGGAGCAGCCGAATCTCTGGAAGGCGCTCGAGGCCGTCATGTATCGACAGGCCGAAACGCTGGTCAAGAGTTGGAATGTCGCGCCGCGCGATATGACGGTACATCAGAACTGGTTTGAAACGCGCGAAGCCGGAAAGATCTGGTACATCCGTCCCGCCGCAGATCAGACGGGCGTGTTTCCTACAGACCCAGCCAAGACGGCGGAGCAAACCTCATTAAAACCAACGGAGAATCAGCTCGCATTACTCAAACAATTGAACGAGACGCAAGCTGACGCCGACGCTGTCAGCCGCGAGCTTGCCGCGTTGCAACAGGATTTGTACGTGCGCTGGTGGAAGCTGGTCAGTAGATCCAAAACGGCATTCGCGGATTTCGAGATAGAAAAAGCGCAGTGCGGCACGTTGGCCCAGCAGGTCAACACTGTTCGGGAAAAGCTCAAGGGAAAGCTTAGCACCCTGCAACCTCTGCCCGACAAGTTGAAGAACGAGCTAAAGAGCTCACCTGGTCTCGAGCTCAAGTACGATGCGGCGCCGCGGTTCTGGTCGCCTGCCGATCCCGTCATCGTAGTGAAGAACTGCGGTTCGCCCTCCAAGCATCAGTTTCCGCGTGAACTTCCCTGCCGTTTACCCGATCAGATCGTCACCACCGGCCAGGTCTCTGTGAAAGGAACAGACCCGCAGACGTTCCGCACACCAACGGGCGTCGCCGATATCGCGACAGCAGCACAGAAACTCCCGTCGTGTCCCGTAATTCTTAACGGACTACTTAATGAAGCATCGATCGTCGAGCAGGCTATTCGTTACCTCGTCGACACGACCGCGGCGCCGAAAAAACCTTTTCGTGACGTCGCGTCGTGGTCTCAGTGGACGGGACAACTCGTGAACGATCTGACGTGGGATGGAGACCTCGACTCCTACCCGTCCGAGCAAGTCATTTTTGGACCAGACACCGCGGTTATTCGCCCGCATCGTTTGGCGGACCTGTGGGTCCAGCAACCGTGGTCGCCGCTATTCATCGATTGGCAGATCACGTGGTTTCCGACGGCGCAGACTTCCTCCGCCGAACAACCGTTTGGTCCAGTCTGGAATTTTGGTGAAGCTGATTTCATTCCTGTGGATCGTCAGTCGATTCCGAAAGAGGGTTTCACGCTGCGTGGGCGCAGTCTGCTCAGTCCGATCGACGACCGGATCTTCAAAGAACCGATCGAGACGCTGGGCAAACTGCTCAAGACGCGGCGCAATGACGGCAAGCAGGAGTTTCCGCCGGCAGTGATCGACGTCCTGGAGCGTTACGAAATCGTTTGGAACAAGACACTCATTGATCTACCGCGAGCCGGACTGATGGGCCAGGCGCTCACAGGCTTCCACCAGTCGCTGCTGCGCCGTGACGTGACGTTGCCGCGGATCAATCCCGATGGAACTCGCCCATGGTTGAAGGACCTTAAAGACCTCGAGGAACAAGTTAGACAACTTCTGGAAATGCCGACGGACGGCATAATCTCAGCGGATCGCTTGTCGCCGCCCATGCCGGCGCCGACTACCAACCCTAAGTCCCTTCCCTTTTCGCTCATCCGCGCGGGTGCCTTGCGCATCGATGAACTGTGGCTCGTCGATGACTTCGGACAATTCGCGGATTTACTCGGCACAACGGTCGCGCGCTCCACCTCGTCCGGACAGGTTTTTCATCCGCGCATGCGTTGGCATGACGACCCGAACGTGTTCGCGCTGCCGCCGCGTGTACTGCAACCGGCGCGTCTCAACTTTCGCTTCACTGCAGCATCCGAAACTCGCAACGAGAGCGAACCAGCGCTCAACGCGATCTGCGGTTGGATCTTTTACAACGCACTCGATCAGGCACTTGTGCTTTGCGATCGCAAAGGCGAACTGATGGGCCACCTCGCGATTGTTAAAGAGGCAGACGGGATACGCATCAAGTGGGAGGCGGGCGCCGGCGGCGTCGCTCTTAGCAGTATTGCTAACAAGACGTTGCGAGAGTTTGCCGAGTCGCTTATCGAAAAGACTCGTGACAAAGCAAAACTGCTTCAACTGCTGAATTTGATCGACCACTCGCTCGAACGCATTCGCCCCGCCGCCGCGCGTCGTGAGTCGATCGTCGTGGGCCGTCCGCTCGCGTTGGTGAGTGCGAGTGTCGGACTGGAGTTGTTCGGCAAGGCATGGACCGATCCACATCTCGATCCTGCAGTGGATCCGTCCCAGCGAGAACGCACTGGCGACCAATCACTCAATGCGCTGCTGGTGCGCGTCAATCTCGGACATGCTTACAGCGTCGAGGACGGATTGATTGGTTACTTCAGAGAAGGTGCTTACCAGCGGATCGTCGTTCCGCAATTGCCCGAAAAGGTCGAAGCTTCTCCTTACATCGGAGAGCAGAAAGCGAACGCGCTGCGAGTTGGCTTCGATAAGCCGGAGTCGCTGGTACTGCTGATGGATCCGTGGGGTTCGGTGCAGGCGGCGTGCGGAATCGTTCCCGCAAAGACGATCACGCTCGCGCATCCGGAGCTGAATAAGACAGTGGCTCAAATGGAGGCGTCGTTTAAGGTTGGTCCGGTCCTGCTGCAAGCGGACAAACTCGCCTTACCGACGCCCACCGGCAACAAAGGCATCTGGAATTTCGCCGGCCCGACAACAGAACAAAAGGCCGCCGCCGTCGCGGCACTCGATCCCAGGTATTTCAGCGAGCAACCGGTCATTGCAACTGAAGGCCGGTTGCTGTTGCTGAACGAAGAATGAGGAGCTGGAATAGTGAGTACACCACCACCAAAAAAAGAGCTGCCGAAACTTCTCGAATTCAAAGTCGACGCTGCTACAGCCAACGAACTGGCAATCAAAGTCAAGAACATCAGCGGCGCTGCGCTGGATAAGACTTTGGCAATCGAGATCTATCCGCCCATGTCCCTCGTCAGTGCCGCTCTGAACGACGCGGCAATAAAAGCGCCGGACAATGAAGAACCGCCCGGAGCTCTGCGACTCGACGGCACGGTGACTGGTCCAACCGGATGGTCACTATGGGCGAGGCGCGAATCGTCAGACTCGACGATGGTCATCGTACTCATCAACGACCGCCGCCAGGATAGTGGCGCTCAATTCACGCCGCCGATCGCCTTTCCCGTCGATTCAGAAACGACCATTCGTATTCCCCTTAACCCGAATGCGAACAAGGACAACGTTCAGCTCTCGTATGGTTACACCCACGGGAATCCGCAGGAACGCAGGGACGGCACGCTCGACCTAAACGCGAGCCAGGGAGCAGAACCGCCAGTTGTCCTTCTCTACACGACGCATCCAAACCCGACGATGGTCACGCCCGGCGATCTTGTTTCGATCCGTTGGAACATAAAGGACGGCGTGAGTGCAACTCTGTTTGGACCACTGCCGGGTGACAATGCCAAGGTAGACCTCGAGGCGAGACCCGACGCAGATTTCAAGCTCGAAGGCGGCTCGCTGACAGTGCGCGTGGTCGGCCTGATGAACTATGTCCTGCAAGCCGAAGTAAAACGTGCCGGCAAAGAAAACCTGCTGGTTTCACGAACTCTAACGCTCGATACCGCGAACAACCACCATGTTTACATCAACCCACGCCAACGCGACGTCCTGCCCTACGGTCTTATAGAACTCGATTGGGCAGCCTGGGGCGTTTCCAAGGTGATAATCCGCGCCGGCAGCGATACAACTCGGGCCATCCAGTTAACACAGCAAACGTTCGGCGGTTCTTATGAAGGCAGCGGAGTGATGCGCTTGAGCGCGCCCGAGAAAGGCATCCACGGAGTTTCCATCGATGGCGGCTCCGGCAGGGACGACAAATCCGTAACCATAGTCAAGTGGAAGTCGATGACGGAGCCCGACATCGCGGGCATTCCGCTGGGACTCGCCATGGTTGGTTCCAAGCTCGGTTTGTTAACGTTTCAGGGTTTGTACATCGCTGAAGTCGGCAAAGGCGATCCGCAAACGGCGATAAAGAAACTGCCGTTCGTCAAGAAAACCGATTCTCAACCCACGGAATGGATCGCGCTGACCGCCGTGGGGAACAAATTTCTGGTCCTGAAGCGAACCAGCCCCGATCTCCAGGTGGCGGCTTACAACGCAGACGGAACTCCCGATGCGATTCCACCGCTGAGCCTCCCTCCGGATGTAAAACGGTTGGTCAGCGTGGGCCGGGTATTTTTTGATATCGTCGGGTTTGGCGGCCGCGCGTACATTGCGATTGAAGCCCCGATATCAGATGGCCGGCGTGCCTATTCTGTGGCCTTCAATAGCAGCACCAACAAAGCGGATGTTCGACCTGAACCCCTTCTCGAATCCCTGCCTGGCTATCGTCTGACAACTTTCGACGACGCTCTTTACGCTTTGCATCGCGACTCGGGCCGGATGTTCCGCTTCGAACTCACGCGGAACGGCACTTTGGGGCCGGCACTTCAGGCCGCGAGCGCAGTTAAGAAAATAAACGGACAAGACACATCAATGATTCGGCAGGGACTCATCGTGCCTGTCGGTCGCGCGCTGGTTGTGTTGGGTCCTACTTCCGTTCCCTCGTTGGCATCGCTGGAACAGTACGATCTGCACAACGTCCTTCGTTATGAAAGCTCGAGCGAGGACGAGCCAGACGACGTCCCGCAGGACCTGTTCTACACGCCGCAAAAGAATTACTGGGGACGTTGCGGTCACGATCTAAACGTCAAAGCGGGAGCGGTCGCTGTGTTCCGCGACGGTGGTGCACCACGCTTATGGGTTATTCAGCCAAACGCGCAGACCGACACGCTCGCCGTCGGCTCCGAATCACTCTTTGTGCGCGACTACGTGCTGGATTTCCCCACGAAACCTTGATCGCCCTATATCAACAAGAGACGGAGAGTTACGATCAAGCATGCAACGGCGGTTGGTCCAATAGTGGACCGGTATCGCAAGCTGGGTATCATGGACGTAGCTACCAGTGGTCCACGAGATATTCTGGGGATGCCGACCCGGCCGGTCACACAATTCGATCTCGACATAGGTTATAACGAAGCTAACCCGGCGGCCGTGTCTATACGCCTTCAGTTAGCACGCCGTATGCAATCCAATCCTGATGTTGACTACTTGCTGGAAGTCATTCTCTCAGGTCCGGATCTATCGACTGTAACCTCCTTCATAAGACGCGTGGTCGCGGTCCAGTCAACCCTGCTGCTTTCCGACGAGGAGGTCTACGGCAGCAGAGTTCAGCATCCGACCGGCAACGTCATCGACGTACCGAAACCGGCACGCCTCGACGAAGTCTTTGGTTTTATGATCGCCAATACTTCCAAACAGTTCCGCGTAAAAACAGATCAGTTGCGGTTTGGGCCAACCTACGTCATCGATACCGAGCAATTTGCCATTAACTCCGAGTTCCCCGGTTTTTTGCTCAAGTTTGACGGCCGGGTGACAACTGAGGGCGTAGTTAATGTAGACCTCAACTGGGCTTTGCCGCTGGGCATTGAGGTCTTGGGGACCTCGCAGCCCCAAACAAAGCTGGTTCGGATCACGAATGACAGAGCAAAGAACATTCAGGTGAAAGTGGTAACTCTGTGGAAGCCAGGCGATCCGCCCGTGAAGTTGGAGGGATCAGACAAGAGCGTTAAGCCGGAGTCACCTGTACCCGTGTTCATCTGCCAACTCGATTACAAGATGTGAAGGAAAACTTATGTCAGCTCCCAAAGTGCTCGAGTTCACCATCGAGAATCTCAAGCCTGAACAGTTAGTCATCAAGGTGAGGAACATCAGCGGTGGAGCGCTGGAAAAAACTCTCTCGATCGAGCTCAGTCCTCCTGCGCAAATCCTCAACAATCGAGTCATTGACACGGCCAAAGCCGCGGCCGTTAGCGAGGATCCGCCGGGCGTGGCGAGCCTGGCAGGCATCGTGAGTGGCCCTGCGGGATGGTCCATCTGGGCCATGGGCGACATGACTCACGCAACAGTGGTCGTCATGCTGCGCAACGACCGCGACCAGGACGGCGACAGGTTGAATCCGCCGGTCAAAGTTGACGCTGGCGCCGAGTTCACCATCAGCATTCCACTGAATCCGAATGCCGACCGCGCCAGCGTCAGCTTTCCCTATATCTATCAACACGGAACTGCAAGCGGTGACCGGCCTGACAGCGGCATACTCGAGTGGAAGTCTGATCCGGCCGAGGACTGGGTGGTTACACTGACCAGCGATCAGGCAAGTCCGACGATGCTCAAA
>JAICGQ010000222.1 GCA_025923035.1 Pyrinomonadaceae bacterium
ACGATCGCGCCCGCAGTCGTCGATCCCTTGCTGATCAAACAGCTTTCAGATTTGTTGCTGCCGAAGAGTCCGATTCATTTCCCGTATCTCAGCAGTCATCCGGAAAAGAAAGCACTCGCGCCGTTGATCGGTCTCGAAACAGGTTCGGTACGAATGGCGAAACAGATCATGTCGAGCAAAGGCGTGCCGTTTTCGATCGAAGACTGGCCCAGCGTGGTGCTCGAAGGTCTGCGCGTGCTGAACGAGAACAACTGGTTTCCCGCGATGACCTTGATCGTCGGCAATCCCGGTGAAACTGACCAGGACGTGATGGAAACGATCGATCTCGTCTACGAAATGGAACGTCGCGGTTTGTTCGCTTTTCTGATCCCGTCGATCTTCACACCGTTGCACGACACGCGCATGGAGAAAGAAGAAGGCGTGCGGCAGACCAAACAACTGACGCCGTTGCAATGGCAACTGATGATGAAGTGCTGGAAGATGAACCTGCGTCCCGGCCAGTACAGTTGGTGGGGACCGATGGCCTGGCGCGTCGGATCGATCGGTATGTGGCTTTACAAGTTGCGCCGGCTCAATGGTCCAAACTTCACCTGGCCGCTATGGATGTTCTCCGGTGCGATTCCCGAGAAGACCTTGCAGCGAATGGGAAAGATTTATCCCGGTAAGCCCCTGAAGACGAAGAACCGCGCGGAGTTAATCGCTTCGCTGAAGCCGAAGGACTGGCAATACCTGCGGGCTGACAACGGCGACATGCCGGTCGGATACGTCCCGCCGCAGGTCCAGTTTCAAGCGCAGACCGCATGATCGCTCTGGGGATGATTGATTGGGGATATTGGGCCGAAGCCCTTTTACCCTCAGGCAAGTTCCTTGAAATTATTCTTCGCGGAACGCTCGTCTACTTTTTCATTTTCATCGTTTTTCGTTTCCTGCGACGCGGCGCGGGGGCGATCGGTATCTCGGATCTGCTCGTAGTCGTGCTCATTGCCGACGCAGCGCAAAACGCAATGAGCGCGGAGTACAAGTCCGTTGGAGACGGCCTGATCCTGGTAGCAACCATCGTCGGCTGGGACTATCTGTTCGACTACGTCGGATTTCGCTTCCCTGCCCTAAACAAGATACTTCGGCCGCCTCCGTTGCTACTGATCAAAGATGGACGAGTGCAAAAGCGGAACCTGCGCCAGGAAATGATCTCGGAGAAAGAACTCTTTGGTGAACTCAGGGAGCAGGGTGTCGATGATGTCAAGGATGTGAAATACAGTTACATGGAATCCGACGGTCATATCAGCGTTGTGAAGAAATCGAATGGCGAAACGTCACCGAAGGAAAAACAAGCGGGACGATGAAGGACAAGGATTTAAAACGTCTTCTCGATCAGAACCGGGAATGGGCCGCGGCGATAACGGCCAGCGATCCTGAATTTTTTCAGAACCTGGCCAAACAGCAATCGCCGAAGTATCTCTGGATTGGTTGTGCCGACAGTCGCGTCCCGGCGACGCAGCTCGTCGGCATGGTTCCGGGCGAGATGTTCGTCCACCGCAACGTCGCAAACGTAGTCGTGCACACCGACTTCAATTGTTTGTCGGTGATGCAGTATGCCGTGGACGTGCTGAAGGTCGAGCACATCATCGTGTGCGGTCACCACGGCTGTGGCGGCGTGAAGGCCGCGATGGAGAATTCTCAGCTCGGTTTGATTGATAATTGGCTGCGTCACGTGCAGGATGTGATACGCGACCACGAGCCGGAACTCTCGCATATTAACGATCCCGAGAGACAACTGGATCGGCTTTGTGAATTGAACGTCATCGAACAAGTGCTGAACGTTGCACGCACGACGATCGTCCAGAGCGCCTGGCAGCGCGGGCAGGAGCTGGTGGTCCATGGTTGGATTTACGGTTTGGAAGACGGGTTGTTGCGCGACCTGGGTGTCTCGATCGATTGCGCCGAAGGTTTAGAGGCGGCATACCAAGGCGTCACCGAAGGCTCAGGTCAAAACCGGGAGCGTTAGTGATGTATCAAAGACTCTTCCAGATAGCTCTGGTGCTGTTTTTGGTGGTTGTGTCGGTCGCTATGGTCGGACTGATCATCAGCATGCTCATGTCAGCGTTCACACCACGCCTGTTGGCCCACTCGGAGGGCATCAGTGCAGTCGCCGGCGGTATTAGCGACAGGCAATTGGGTTTCATGATTGTGGCCGCGTCACTCGTGGTCGCAGGCTGTTATCTCTTTTTCCGTCGCCGCAGATTTCGTCGCTAATCAGACCATGCGTCGAGTCCTGATTCCCAGGCGCGCCTTTCTCAAAGCTACGAGTATCAGTGTTGGTTGTGTCTTAGGGAACCCGCTTCTTGCCTCACCTAAGCAAGATCAGACAGACGACTTCAAACGATTCGCCGACCTTCGCGCGAACCTCCTGAAGATGGTCAACGAGGAGCGCGCTGTCGAAAAGGTGCCGGCATTAGCAATGGACGAGCTGGCGACGCGAGTCGCGACCAAGCACGCGACGGAGATGGCGCTGCACGAGTTCGCCAGTCACTGGGGACGCGACGGGCTCAAGCCTTATCACCGCTACTCGTTTGCCGGTGGAACCGACGCTACGCAGGAGAACGTTTCCGCGGCAGACAATACGTGGTCCAACGATATGAACCTGTTGAAGCAGGACACGGCTTACCTGCACGTGCGTCTCTACCAGGAAAAACCGCCGAACGATGGACATCGAAAGACGATCCTCGCGCCGCAGCACACGCACGTCGGGTTTGGTATCGCAGTTGATAAGCTGAGACTGCGGCTGGTGGAGTTGTTTGTTGCGCGGTATGTCGAAGTGAAGGATGTGCCGCGTGCTGCGAACCCGAAGAGCGTGGTCAATTTCGCGGGCAGGATGCTGAAGCGAAATCACAGTCTCAACCACGTCGAGGTTTTTTATGAGCCGTTGCCGAAGCCGCCGGAGTTGAGTTGGCTGAACCAGCCGCGATCCTACCAACTGCCTGACCATTCGAAGGTGCTGCGTCCGAAAGTAACGCCGCCGTTCACGTATTCCGATCGCACAACAGGCGACGTCGACGTCGACTGGGATGGGAACTTCAGCGTTCCGGTTACGCTGTTTAATGACAAGCCCGGGATCTACACGCTGGTCGCCTGGCTGAAGTCGAACCGATCGGGTAAGGCGTTTCCGGCAACTGAGGTTTGTATTCGCGCGGAATAGTCTTTATCGAATTGAACGCTGGCGGGCGGCTTCGAATAAGAGGATTCCGGCGGCGACTGAAACATTGAGACTTTCGACCGCGCCCTGCATTGGAATACTCACCACCTGACTCGCGCTCTTCGTTTCTTCATCAGTCAGTCCCGTTGATTCCGGGCCCAGGACGAGCGCTGTCGCTTGCGTCCAATTGTAATCAGTGTGAGCTAGAGAAGCCTCGGCATCGGCACAAACTGTTTGGATCTCCCGCTTACGACACCACTCGATCATCTCTTCGTAAGTTGGACCAACCCAGGTTGGTAATCTAAAAGCTGATCCCATCGCACCGCGCAATGACTTCGGCGAGAACGGATCGCTCGTGTTGCTGGTCGTAATCACGCCACCGGCGCCGGCCGCTTCCGCTGTACGCAGGATGGCGCCGACGTTCACCGGGTTGTTGATTTGATGAAGTACGACGAGTAAGGGCGCCTTATCGATGGCCTGCGCTAATTGTTTTTCAGACGAGCCGGGCCGGCGAGCTAGCACGACGATTCCCTGCGGTGTTTTGGTGTAGGAGATCGACTCGAGAAGTTTTTCGCTGACCGACGCGCTCCGGTGCGCCGCCTGGTCCAACCGCTCGACCACGGCGGCCGCGCGCTCCTTTCGCATCAACTCTTCCGAGACGATCACCGCCTCAATCTCGAGCGCAGATCGAAGCGCCTCTTCGCACAACCGCAATCCCTCGACGAAGATGTATTCCGGATCCTTCCCGTCGCGCACCGCCCGCGCGAGCCGAAGCAGCGAATTGTCGCGGCTCGTGACCGATCTGATCATTTATGACCTTGCTTTTTCCTCTCCAGACTGTGGGCAAACAGTTCGAGCCCGTCGCGATCGATCTTTACCACATCTTCGACCTGTTGCGCCGTCAATCCTGCTTTCGTCGCCTCCCGTCGTGGATCGGCGAGAAACTTCGCGCGCGCTTTCTCATCGACGTAGATTCGCGCGAGAAACGCTTCGAGTCGTGAGTCGCTCATGCTGCAGCCGCCCTGTGCCTCGCGCGACCGCGAGCTACGGCGGCCCGCGCGCGATCAAGCTGTTCAATCAACCACTCGATCGGCGGAAAGTTTCCATCGCGTTCGAGAATCACGGTCAGCGGGTTCGTTACGCGAGCACCAACCTCCTCGAGCAGTTGATAAACCGGATCCGGAACGTCGTGCAGGTGATCGTCGAGTAGCCGCCGCGCATCGGGACGGCCAGTCCACTTGCCGCCCGCAAGATGAATGGCACTGATACGGTCCGCCGGAATCCGCGCGATGTAATCTACCGGATCGAAGTGGAAGTTCGTCGAATTCGCGTGAAGATTGTGCAGATCGAGTAGCAGATCGCTTTCAGACTGACGAACGATCTCGGAAACCCACGTCGCTTCATCGCGATCGCTTCCCGGCGGATCGATCAGCGTCGCGACGTTCTCCACTTCAGGCGCGACACCGACGATCGAGCGAGCGCGTCGCAGGTTCAGAATCGCACCGTCAACCGTCGCTTCCGAACGTGGCGGCGCCGCCAAATGCCCGATCTCGACTCCGCCACCACGAACAAACGCCAGATGTTCCGACCACGATACCGGCCGGACTTCATCACACAGCCGCGCCATCTGGTCCAATCGCTTCGTCTCGACCGGAACACACGACGCCATGCCCAGCGATATGCCGTGGAGCGTGACCGGCGTTTGCGCGGCCAGCGTGCGTAGCGCACGACGCTCCGGACGAGGCGCGCGAAAGTAATCGTCGGCAATCACCTCGACGATATCGATCCGATCGAGATTCGAAAGTATGCCGAGCGCCAGTTTGCGCCGCCATCCCAGTCCAAATCGATCAAGCACGGCCATCATCCTCCACAACCCCCACAGCCGCCGCCGCATCCACCGCCACACGAACTTCCGCACGAACTCCCGCTACTGCACGAGCTGCCACTGCTGCCGCAGCCACCATCCCCCGAACCACACGATCCGCCCGTTCTCTTCTTCTGGTCGGGGAACAACCCGTTCGCAAACGAAAAACTTGGACCAGCCAACGCACCCACGCCAAAAACCGCGGCAAGCATCATCGGCTCAATTCCCGCACCTCCCGGGTTCAACAACCCAGCGCGATCTCGCAGGCCGCTGTAAAGACTCTGCACGTCCTCGATCATCGCTTCTCCGCTTTCCGTCAAACGCGGAAACGAGACCGCCGTAGCAACTACGAGCGACGCAATCATCAGCACGATCAGGAAACCAACATTCGAACGTCCAGCGTCGAGGGCAATGATCACTTTCGTAAACCCGACGCCGCACAGCACGAAACTCGCGATAACCAATCTCACCAGTCGCCTCTGGTTCACATACTCATCAGGCAATAGCCGCGCCCTTCTCAGCGTCGCGTCATACGGTTCGCACGCTTTACTCAAGCCATTGTCTTCAAACATCCACGACACTTCGCCGCCACGTGCATACTTTTTTAACAACGCCTGCTCGATTGGCCTGCGCACTGAATCCGGTGACGCGTTCTCCGCGCGCTGAATCTGGCGGCCAGTCCTGACGAGCAAGCCCCGGTCGATCAGTGTGACTGTCGCAACTCGTAAAACTTCCTTCTCTCCACCGCGCAAGTACGCAATCAGATACGGATCAGAAAGATCGATCTTGGGCGACGAGTTCGACAACTCGGCCCGTCGCCGCCAGAAAACCAGACCGGCGATCACGACCGCGGCAAAGAAGGTGTAGAACAGCAGAAATTGCGGTCCGGCAAGATCTAAAGGATTCACGGTGCGTCACCTCACTTGAGCCCCGCAGCACGTCCCCACATCGCACGCGCAAGATCGATCAGGTGGAAAAGCGCCGGCGCCGCCACACCTGACGGCAATGCGTGTCGTTGACGTGCTTCGGAAATGAGTTGAATGTCCTCGGCGCGCGCTGGTCCATCGGGCAAGGAAGCTGAGACTTGTTCCAGCGCTTCTTTGGCTGACGCCGCGGGCGCGCCTTCGAGTTCGAGCAGAGTTGACGCGCACGAGCGCAATGGACCGGCAGTGTCGGCTATCAACGCCGACATTTGCTCTTCGCGCAGACTGCGCGCGACGTAAGCCTCACGCATTCGCAACGTGAGGTTCAGCAGCGTCTGCTTCAAACGAAATATCGCGTCATCTCGCGAAACTGAAACTGAAGCAAACGGATCGTCGCCGAACAGCACGCTACGCCGGCGTGCGATGTCCGCAAACTTCACCGCGAATGCTTCCGTGGCAGGTCGCAGTTCTGATTCGAGCAGAAACATCGCGCGCAGGTTAATTGCCGCCTGGGCCAGGCGTAGCGGTTCGCGCAGTTGGTCTGCCTGCGGTTGATTGAATGCACTCAGGACGACGATCACATTGACGTCGGAAGTCGGGCGGAGTTTACCTTCGGCGCCGCTGCCGTAAAGCACTACCGATCGTAAGTCTGATCCGAAGGCCTCTTTCGCAGAGTTGACGAACTCCGTCAAAACCGAAGTCACGTTCTGGGGTAACGTTTCGGTATTCGGTGTCATATGTTAATTCGGTGTTACGAGGTGGTTGGAAATCCGCTCTCTTCGGTGACGCGTTGCGCCTGTTGAAAGTGTCGTCGTTCGTGAACAACTATGATCCGGTAAGCGTCCATCAAGCTGTAAGTGACGAGACTTGCTGCCGGAGATGTAATTACGATTCGTTCGAGGTCGAGGTTCGCGGTGGCTTTGATCTTTTCGATTAGCTGTCGCTGCTGGTTTACGAAATCGTTAATTATCGAACCACTTACATCACTCTGTGCGGGTTGAAACCGTTTCGGCGCTTTTATCTTTCGCGTCTGCGCCGGGTCGAGTGATTTGATCAGCAGCTTCCCCCAAATCCCCGGAAAGAAAGGCAACTTCTGCCAAATACTCGACTTCTTCTGTCCCTTTACAACATCGTCGATAACCGGCAGGTAACCGCTGTTGGTGGTGATGAGATGATCGAAACACTGCGCCACGCTCCAACGCTCAGCGCCGGGCTTCCAGTTGAGCTGTTCCTTGCTTAAACCGCCAAAAACCTTCTGCGCATCCTGCGCGATCGCATCAGCCTGGCTGACGAGACTGTCTACCTCGCTACTCATAAACTCAATACCCAAGCGCCATCCCGTCTTTTCGTGGATCGGAGGCGCCCATCAGCGTCCTGGTCGCGGGGTCGATCATGATCGCCTGGCCCCCACCCATTGACGAGCGCAGTACACCCGCCGGCCGCGCGCGAACATGGCCCATAGAAATCAAGCGCTCGATCACCGATGTACCCAGCTCGTCCTCCATCAACACGTTCTTGCCACTCAGGAACCGATAACGCGCGGCGTCGATTGCCTCCTGCAAGTTCATACCGCGATCGATGAGGTTGACGAGCACCTGCACGTGTCCCTGTGGCTGTATCGCGCCACCCATCACACCAAACGACATGAAGAGTTGGCCGTTCTTTAGCACCATCGCGGGAATGATCGTGTGAAACGGCCGCTTGCCCGGTTCGAGACGATTCGGATGTTGCGGATTGAGTGAGAAACCAGTACCGCGATTCTGCAATACGATACCAGTGTCGCCCACCGCGATTCCCGAGCCGAATGCGTCGAACAAACTGTTGATGAACGACACTGCATTTCCATCTTTGTCGACGACTGTCAGGTACGTGGTGTCGCTGCCGACGTTGATGTCGCCGGGCGGTGGCGAGTCGAGTGCTTTGTTTGGATCGATGAGTGCACGGCGACGGCTGGCGTAGTCTTTCGAAAGCAATTCGGCCACTGGAACCTTTGCGAAGGTTGGATCCGCGATGAAACGATTGCGATCGGCAAACGCGAGCTTCGTCGCCTCGATGAGCGTGTGATAGTAGCGATCCGGATGTTCGCTAAGTTTCTTGAGATCGAATCCTTCGAGAATGTTCAGCGCGATCAGGGCAGTGATTCCCTGTCCGTTCGGTGGAATCTCGTAGACCGTGTACCCGCGATAGTTCGTCGAGATCGGATCGACCCAGTCGTGCTTGGTGGCGGCGAGATCGTCGAGCGTGATGAAGCCGCCGTTCTTCGCGCAATAGTCGGCGATCGCCTTCGCGATTTCACCTTTGTAGAACGCATCGCGGCCGCCCCTCGCGAGCGTGCGCAATGTCCGCGCGAGATTGCG
>JAICGQ010000223.1 GCA_025923035.1 Pyrinomonadaceae bacterium
GATCGTGCCGCTGGCGAACGCGCAATCGTTCACGATGGAACAGATCAAGAGTTATCCGTTTCCCAACGAACTCACCACAGCCGGAACGGGCTCTCGCATCGCCTGGGCCTTCAACGAAAAGGGCTTGCGAAACGTCTGGGTTGCCGAAGGACCAGACTTCAAAGCACGCCGCCTCACCAACTACACCGTCGACGATGGACAGGAATTGACGAGTCTCTCGATCTCCGAAGACGGCAAGTACGTTGTCTACGTTCGCGGCGGCGATCACGGTTCGAATTTCGACAGTTCGGCGCCCGTAAATCCTGCGTTGTCGGCGACGCAAACGCGTGTGCAGATCTGGAGTGTTCCGTTCGCGGGCGGCGAACCGAAACTGATCGGCGATGGCGATGATCCGGTGATTTCGCCGAAAAGCGATCGCGTTGCGTTTGTGAAAGAACGCGGGATCTGGATCGTGCCGATCGACGGTTCGAGTGCAGCGAAGCGATTGTTTTTTGCTCGCGGTGATTGTGGTTCGCCGGAATGGTCGCCTGATGGTTCTCGTCTCGGTTTTGTTTCCGGCCGCGGCGATCACTCGTTCATCGGCGTCTACACGAACGACTCCACTCCGATCGTCTTTTTATCGCCGTCGACGGGACGCGATTCGAGTCCACGCTGGTCTCCCGACGGCAAGCGCATCGCATTTGTGCGACGACCCGGAAACGGCGGCGCGCCCGAGCCGATACTCGAACAGCGTCCGCAAGCGTGGTCCATCTGGACCGCCGACGCTGCGACAGGCGAGGGCAGTCAGTTATGGAAGAGTCCGTTTACGTTGCGTGGCTCACCACCATCGACGCACGGCGGAACAAACCTGCACTGGGCCGCAGCGGGACGCATTGTCTTTCTTTCGTACCTCGACGGCCAGCCGCATCTGTACTCGATTCCCGAGAGAGGCGGCGAGGCCTTGTTGCTCACGCCCGGCAACTACATGGCCGAGTACATCTCGATCAGCGCCGATCGAACGTACATGGTCTTCGCCGGAAATGCCGGCTCCGATCCGGATGACATCGATCGACGTCACATTGTGAAGGTGCCGGTGGATAAAGCGGAGCCACAGGTGATCACGCCAGGCAAAGGACTCGAATGGACGCCGTTTGTGACTGGCGACGGCAAGTACATCGCGTATCTCTCGGCGACAGCGCAGCGTCCGCCGCTCCCGACCGTAATGCCGGCAACAGGTGGCGGCAAACCGGTGACCATTGCAGCAGATCGAGTGCCGTCCGACTTTCCGTCGAGTCAACTCGTCGTGCCGAAGAAGGTGGTCTACAAATCACCTGACGGTCTGAACATTCACGCGCAGTTGTTTGAAACCGCGGGTGGCGCGGCGAAGAAGCCGGCAATAATTTACGTCCATGGTGGTCCACCGCGTCAGATGCTGCTCGGATGGCACTACTCCGATTACTACTCGAATGCCTATGCGTTGAACCAGTTTCTCGCGAGCCGCGGTTACGTTGTGTTGTCAGTCAACTTCCGGCTCGGCATCGGCTATGGACACGACTTTCATCGTCCAGCAAACGCGGGCGTGCAGGGCGCGTCGGAATACCAGGACGTGAAGGCCGGTGGCGAGTACCTGCAACGGCTGCCGCAGGTTGATGCAAAGCGGATCGGGATTTACGGCGGCTCGTACGGCGGTTATCTAACCGCGCTCGCTCTCGCGCGCGATTCGAAACTGTTCGCGGCGGGCGTGGACATTCACGGCGTTCACAACTGGACCGCCGAACGTGCCGCGCCGCTGCTCGAAAACCGTTACGAAAAACCTCCGGACGTACAAAAGGCCCTCGATATTGCATGGCAGTCGTCGCCAGTCGCATCGATGTCGACGTGGAAGTCGCCGGTGCTCGTGATCCATGGTGACGACGACCGCAACGTTCGCTTCAGTCAGACGACGGATCTCGTGCGGCGGCTCGAAAAGGCCGGTGTGACATTCGAAGAGTTGGTGATACCAGACGACACGCATCACTTCATGCGGCACGCAAACCTGGTGAAGGTCAACAACGCGACCGCGGCGTTTTTTGATCGGATCTTCGGCATGAACCGCGTGAGCGAGTGAAAACCGTGGAGACCGCGTCCGATCGACAGGTCCATCAGTTTCCGTGTCCATCGTGCGGGGCTGATTTGCTCTTCGAGCCGCAGGACGGTTTTCTGACGTGCCCGTACTGCGGGCACAAAGAAGCGGTCGCAGAAACCGGCGTCCAGGTTCAGGAGCGGTCGTTTGAGCAATACGTAAACCTGCGCCCGGAGCAGATGGGCCAACTCGCGGCGAACGCACTCGAAGTGCAATGCCAGAGTTGTGGTGCGAAGTCGTTGTTCGTACCTCCGGAAGTCGCCGGGCGTTGCGAGTTCTGCGGCGTGCAGATCGTGGCCCAAACGAAGTCGGCCGATCCGATCGTTGCGCCCGAAGGCGTGCTGCCGTTCAGCATTTCGCAAAAGCAAGCCGGCGCAGGCCTGCGTGAATGGCTGTCGTCAAGATGGTTTGCGCCGAACGGTCTGAAGCATTTCGCGCAACCGGAAGCGATACACGGCATCTACATCCCGTTCTGGACCTACGACACAAACACCACGACCCAATACACCGGCCAACGAGGTGATTACTACTACGTCACCGAAACCTACTGGGAACGCGATTCTCAGGGACGTGACGTTCAACGCACGCGACAAGTGAGGCACACGCGCTGGTCTGCGGCCTCCGGCACGGTGGCGCGGCCGTTTGACGACGTGTTGGTTCCGGCGACGACTTCGTTTTCGTCAAACCGCCTGCATGCGCTCGAGCCGTGGGACCTCCCTGCGTTACGACCGTACAATCCTGCCTTTCTTGCAGGCTTCAAGGCGCAACGCTATCAGGTCGATCTCGCACAGGGATTCGATCGCGCGCGCGAGTTGATGATGGGCGTGATCGAAGGAGACGTACGCGCAGACATCGGCGGCGACGAGCAGCAGGTTCACCACATGAACACGCAGTATTTCGACACGACGTTCAAGCATCTGCTATTGCCGGTTTACGCGGGCGCGTATCGGTTCAACGGCAAAGTTTTTCAGATCGTGGTGAACGGGCGGACCGGCGAGATCCATGGCGACCGGCCGTACAGTGTTTGGAAGATCCTGCTTTTAGTCCTGGTTTTGCTCATAGTGATCCTGATTTTGGTGATTATGTTTGGCGATCGATAACAAAGAACCGATGAGAAGAAAGAAAGGTGAATCCGTTATGGCCCAGAGACCGCTGGTGGTTTTGGTTTGTTTCGTGATTGCGTTTGCTTTCGCTGGTTGTTCGAAGAAGGCTGGTCCAACAAACGCGACGGCGTCCGATAGTGCCGAGCCTGTTTATGAAGGCACGGCGAAGGCGCAGCCGGCGTCGGGAACCGGCAACGTGCAGGGGAAAGTTCTCTACAACAACGCTCCGGTCGCGAATATTGAAGTCAAACTGTGTGAGACGTTCAGTCGTTTCCTCAGCGGCTGCGGCGGCAAAACGTTCACTGCTCGGACCGATAGCGAAGGCGACTTCGTGATCGGCAACGTCGAGCCGAAGGAGTATGAGAGTTTGATGGTGCGCGTATTCGATACCGATGCATACGTGTTTGCGACCAGCGGCATCGGCATCAGCGCGGCGAAGTACAAGGTCGTCGCCGACAAGACGCTCTTCGTAAAACCTACGCACCTGTTCAAAGGCGATCTGAAGACTGTGAATCCAAAGGCGGGATCGACCGTGAGCGCGCAGGATTTGGAATTGAAGTGGGACGCGTATCCGGATGCTGCTTACTACAAGTTCAGCCTGAATGCAGACGACCACCTCGTGACGCCGCCATACATCAACGAGAAAGTCGAGGGCACGTCGTTCAAGGTGGCGAAGCCGTTAGAGAAGGGTGGCTACCGGTTGAAGGTTGAGGCGTACAACAGCGCGGACAAGAAGCTGTCCGAGACGCCGGAAGAGACTAAATTCACCGTCAATTAAAAAAACCACAGATTACGCGTCTGGAAGTCCGCGTAATCTGTGGTTCTTGCCTTGAGGTCAGCGTTTCGGAGTCTTGACGCTGATCACGTTCGAGAACGCCGAGTTTCCTGACACGTTGAACGCGCGGACGCGATAGCGATACCACGTGTTACCCGTCAGGCCCGTGTTGTTGAAACTCGTAACGTTTGGTCCAACCTCGGCGATCTGCGCGAAGTTCGTGCAGTTGTTGCCCGTGCAACGTTCGATCCGGAATCCCTGTTCATTGCCGGAGTTGTCTGTCCACGTCAGATTGATCTGAGTTGAAGACACTGCGTTGCCGCCAAGGTTCGTCGGTGCGTTCGGCACCGGCGTTGGCGTCGGCGTAGGCGTTGGTGTCGGCGTCGGCGTCGGAGTTGGTGTAGGTGTTGGCGTCGGCGTCGGCGTAGGTGCTCCGCCACCGCACGTGGGGAACTTGAACGAGGCGATACGCGTGCGCCAGTTGAACTGACTCGTCGTCACGTAGTATTCGCTCGTAAACCAGAACGTACAATCGTCGACCGGATCGACCGTCAACGCACTGTAATCACCCCAGCGACTGCCGGTGCCGGTTTGACTTCCCGTTCCGGCAAACAGCGTCCCCTCACCCTGGGCCAAAACATTCAACGGATCGGTCGCCAAACGTCCCGCATAGCGCATCTGCGGGAACATCGTCGCACTTGATGCGCTGTAACCAATCGCGAGATTGCCATCCTGATCCATCGCGGCGCTGCCCATCCAACGCCACGTCGAATCAGGTTGATACGTGCTCTCCTGCGCGACCGTGACCGGTCCCGACGTCACATTCCGCAACTCAAACCAGCGAATGCCCGCGACACTTCCCGAGCTCACCGTGTAGTTACCGACCACAGATTCGTGCGTGCCGAAGTTGCGATACGTCAACCGGAACATCAGGCGATCGCCGATGCCGTCGAGACGCGAAGTCGTTCCCGATTGTGGTACGCACGATCTTGTCAGCCCGCACAGTTGTGTAAATCCCGCTGCGGGTGGCGTACTGAACAGCGTGAACGTGCTATTCGCCGGCGTTACGAAATCAGCGTTGAAGTGAAACACGCGATAGGTACCGCCGCTCGGAAACTCGACGAAGATGCCCGGCGCGCCCGGTGGCGGTAGATTCGAACCGTCGATGTCCGCGGGTAGATACGTCTCTTCGAGTGGACCATTCGTTATCCCGGTCGTCACGAAAGTCGCCGGCAGACCCGCCAGCATCTTCGCGCGATCGAACGCGAATGGTTGAGGTCCGAGAAACGACGTGCCCGTGGAGTTGAACACGTTCATGCTCATGTAGTACGCGTCGGGCCACACGCTCAAATGCGGGTAGTCGAAGAAGTTTGAACCGAGATGGAAATCATAACGATGATATGAGCCGGTGGCGTCGCTGGTAGTTGAGATCGCAACGCATTCATCGGTCGGAATGGAAACGCCGGCAAACTGCGAGATGAGCCAGCGACCCGCGAGTTGATCGTAAAGTACCACCGGATCCCCACGACCGTTGAACTCACAAACGCCGCCGAAGCCGCTCCACACCGTCGCAATATTTGATGGTCCAAGCTGCGACGCGCCCGTTGTTTTATCAAAAACCTGGAATCCTTTGTTCACCATCTGGACGTATTGTGTGTCGCCGACCTCGCCAACTGTGTCAGGCGGCGCGCAGTTGCATGAGACACCGGGGAACGGAATGCCGTCGAAGTTCATGTCCACGGCCGGCATGGCTGCGGGGGTGAACTCGTCAGCGGTCAGGGTCTTTTGGACCACTCGATCCGGCGCGTCTCTGTGGAAGTGGGCGATCTTCGGGTTTGTGTTGGCCTCGCGCTGAGGTCCGCCGTCATAAGGCTTCTGTTTCATTTCGCGCAGGGGCTTTGAAGTGTCGTTGCGGATCGAGACGCCGCTCGCGACCTCCTGTTTCCGGCCCTGCACGGGAGTTACGACGTTCGGTGTTGCGGGTACTGCCGCGGCCGCGGAGTTGGACCACTTGGCCTCGATTATTCGCGGCACGATCGAGAGCGTCATTAAAAACAGGACCACCGCAGCAAGAACTACTAGTTTCTTACGCATTTGCATTTATCGGGTCTCCAAAAACAGAAGTTCGAAACGTTTGACCGAGTGCGCCTCGGGATGAAGCCTGTAAAAGTGGAGCTGCGGACTGCTAAAGCAGCGGGGGCGAATGAAGCAGCAGCACGCTACCACAACGTTACCCGTGGCGCAACAAAGATGTGGAAAAGCCGTCCGAAAAGTTGGACCGCTAGATTCGCCCCTTTCATCTGTGTTATCAGTGTTACCGAATCCCCGACGAGTCCATCGAAAAACAAGAGGAGCAGAACAGATGAAAGCATTTCGTATCAGTGTTGCCGCCACCGTGTTTGCGGCATTTGCGATCCTTGCCTACACGCAGACGCGTCCGGGAGCGAGCCCTGCGGCACCCAGGCCGTCCGCTGCTCCAGCGAACATTGCAGTAATCGACTCGGCGGCGTTTGCTGACGAGAAAGCTGGTATTACACGAGTGATGGCGGCGATGAAGGCGCTCGAAACGAAGTTTCAACCGGTACGTACAGAGCTGCGCGGCATGCGCGACCGTCTCACCACGATGCGCGCTGACATCGATAAGAAACGATCAATTCAGGACCAACGGATGACGGCCCAACAGATAGAGGAGGCGGATCGACTCGAAGTCCAGATCAAACGCAAGGCGGAAGACGCACAGGCGAGTTATCAGAAAGAATCGGCGGCTGCAATGGAGCCTTTGCAGAAAGACATCTTCAACGCTTTGACGGCGTACTCACAAGCGAAAGGCATCTCGCTTCTGTTCGACCTTAATCGCGTGCCGGTGATCTATGCGGCGCCGACGATGGATATCACCAAGGACTTCATTACCGATTACAACCGCACGCATCCGTAGGCGGACCAGGTTGGAACAAATGCGTCTTCGCACACTTCTTTGTTTGGGAGTAGTTATCGTTGCGTTCGCACCGGAATTGCGTGCGCAACAGTTGGACGTGCGTCTCGTCACCGACGAAGCGGAAGCGGTGCTCGCGATTCTGGCGAAGAAAAAGGCGAACGAGACGGTCACGCCGGCTGATTGGGCGCGCGTGTTTTCCAGTGAAGGCTACACGCGCCTGAAGAAACGCGAACTCTCAATGCAGCGGCCGTTCGAAGACGCGGAGTTTCAGAAGTTTGTTCTTTCCGACGAGTTGGCCCAGCGTGCCGCGGCGCTGGAGGAGACGCTGGCAAAATGGAAACGTGCGGATGTAACGCGGTCGGGAGAGTTGGCGCTCGCCTATTTGCCCGCCGGTGCTCACATTCGCGCCAAGATCTATCCGGTGATCAAACCGCGCGACAACAGCTTCGTGTTTGAAGTGAAGAGCGATCCGGCGATCTTCCTCTTTCTCGATCCGGCCGTGACCCAGAAGAAGTTTGAAAACACGTTGGCGCACGAGCTTCATCACATCGGTTACGGCGCCACGTGTCCATCAGCGGAAACCTCGGCAGCGATCGCGAAACTGTCGACGCAGTCGCAGATTGCCCTGCGGTGGATCAGCGCGTTTGGTGAAGGCTTTGCAATGCTGGCGGCGGCAGGTGGTCCATCGGTCCATCCGCATGAAGTCAGCCAGCCCGACGAACGCGCGCGCTGGGACAACGATCTGAAAAACTTCAACACCGACCTGAAGAAGGTTGAAGACTTCCTCGTACGCGTGCTGGAAGGAAAGATCGAGGGCGACGCGATGCAGAAGGAAGGTTTTGCGTTTTTTGGCATACAGGGCCCGTGGTACACAGTCGGCTGGCAAATGGTTTCACTGATCGAGGAGACGTACGGCCGGAAAAAACTGATCGAGGTCATGTGCGACCAGCGACTCCTGCTCACTGCGTACAACGAAGCCGCTGCCACGTACAATCGTCAGACCAAAGAGCCGTTGGCTATGTGGTCCGAGTCAGTCGTTAAGTTGAAATAGCTTCACGAAAGATATCGCTCTTTGATTATGTTCATGTGTCGCAGCTCATGTCCTGCGAGATGGTAAGCAATCGCCCTCACGCTCATCACGTTTCCACTTGCCTCTCCGGATCGCGTCAAGACGTCGTCGGGAAAACTGTTGAATAAAGCGATTGTGGATTTGCGAACGACGGCAAACTCGGCGAGGAGGTCGTCGAGAGACCTTTCGTTTGCGCGGGACTCGATGGCGTAGTCGTCCTGCTCGAAACCCGGTAGTTTTGTTTGGTCGTTGCGGGCGAAGCGCAAGGCCCGGTAGGCGTAAATCCGTTCGTCGTCGATGAGATGAGCGAGGATCTCCTTAATCGTCCACTTAC
>JAICGQ010000224.1 GCA_025923035.1 Pyrinomonadaceae bacterium
CGCGTACAACCATTCTTTTAAATTCTTATCGACACGACGCCAGTTTGCGCCGCCATCTTCGGTGCGCAGGATCGTCCCGCCCGACCCAACCGCAACGCCAACCAACGGGTCGACAAACTTCACGTCCTCGAGCCAGCTCATCGTGTTCGTTTGCTGAAACTGCCAGCTCACCCCATCGTCCTTTGTATGCCAGACAGCGCCGCGCGCCCCAACGACCCAACCTTCCGTGGGCGAAACAAACGAAATGCCGTAGAGATCTTCCTGCGCCGGATTCGGCACAGCACTCCACGTGACGCCGCCATTCACCGAACGAAGAATCGTGCCTTTGTTACCGACGATCCAACCTGACTTCTCAGATACAAAAGTGATCGCATTAAGCGTCGCCGTCGACTCGGTCGGCCGTATGGTCCAGTTCTTGCCGCCCGAGCTGGTGTAGAGAATTCTTCCACGTTCGCCGACGGCCCAACCATGCGAGTTGTCGATAAAGTAAATGTTCGCGAGATCGTCGCGACCGCCTTCAGTCAAACGACGCCACGACAACCCACCGTCATCGGTGCGCACAACGAGCCCGTCGGCGCCCGCCGCCCAACCGAGTGACTCATCGGAGAAGAAGACCGTCGCCAGTCGCGGCTGCGTGCGCACGTTCACCGGTAACCAGATGTTGCCGCCATCGCCTGTCGTCAGAATGACGCCGCCATCGCCTGCGGCCCAACCGTGCAGCTCGTCAGTAAAGAAAACTGAATAGAGATCTGTTGTAACGAGCGAATCTTTGGTGGTCCATGTTTCGCCGCCGTCGTGAGTTTGCAGGATCGTGCCGCGGTAACCAACGATTACGGCGTCTTTGTCGGTGGTGAAAGTGACGCCCGTCAGCGCCACGTCGGTGAGTTTCTTGAGTGGCTTCCAATCAGCGCCGCCATTTGACGTTACGAGCAACGTTCCACGCGAACCGACAGCGACACCGGTCTTGGCATCAGCGAAAGCGACGGAAAAGAGGTGCGCGTTTGTATGACTCGTCTGCGGCTTCCATGTCTTGCCGCCGTCGATCGTCGTGATGATGGAACCGAACGTGCCGACAGCCCAGCCGATCAGCGGACTTTGCGGCGCGAACGTGACTGAGAAAAGATGATCGCGCACGCCGGTGTTGCGCATCACCCATTTGCCGCCGCCGTTTGTAGTCGTCATCACGACGCCACGAGCGCCGGAAACAACCACGCGCGAGCGATCTTTCACGTACATTCCGTAAAGCGTCGTGTTGGCCGGGCTTACCTGTTCTTCCCATTCGAAGCCGCCGTTGTTGGTGCTGAGGACGACGCCGTTCGAGCCCACGGCCCAGCCGTGGCGCTTATTTGCGGCAAATCTGATGGCGTTGATTGAGTTTCCCTGCGGCAGCGGATTTTGCCATTGCCAGCCGCGAAACGGGTCCTGCGCTTTACCGGGAAACTGGCAAACCAGTAGCACTACACAGATGAAAACGAATTGACGCAAGGTGAGCGAAATTATATTCATCCGTGTTCTGTCGTGCCAACCGCATCGACGGCTTCGCGCAGAATCACCGGATCCACCTGGCCGGCGGCGGCGATGCCCCGCGCGGCTTTGTCGGCGGCTTCCTGGATCAAGTGACCGACGTGCCCGCGTGTCCACTCCCAACGTATTTTGTGCCGGCTTGCGGCGCGATCGAGTCGTTCCCACCACGGAAGATTAGTTTTGCGGCGAAAACGTCCGTTCATTGTTTCGACGACGTAACGCGAGTCTGTAAAAACGTGAACCTCGCACGGTTCGCGTAATGCTTCCAGTCCGACTGAGGCGGCGGCGATCTCAGCCTGCTGGTTCGTCGCGCGCCCTAAATACTCTCCCACCGCTCGCCAGAAACCCTTGTATCCCAGCAAGGCAACTGCGGCCGCGCGCGACGACTCCTGTCCATTCCCGAGACTCGATCCGTCACAGAAAATTGTTACTTGCTTAAGCGTGGTGGTCACGATCGCGTGTAGCCTATCATCTGTTTGGGGAATTGCGTAGAATCGCGGGCGCAATGAGTGAAGTAGACCGTATTCGCAATCAATTCGAACGCGCTTTCAACGGCGGAGCGTGGCATGGGCCATCGGTGCGTGAGTTACTCAACGGCGTCACCGCGGATCAAGCCGCGGCCCATCCAATCCCCGGCGCACACTCGATCTGGGAACTGACCTTGCACATCGCCGCGTGGGAAGACGCGTGCAGACGACGCCTCGAAGGCGATCCGGCCCAACTAAGCGACGACGAAAACTTTCCACCGATCACCGACACGAGCGAAGCAGCGTGGGAAGAAGCGAAACGGAAACTGCTCAAACTTCATAACCAACTGCTCGTTGCGATTACAGCAACCGACGACGCGCGCCTGGACCAACCAATAATCGACAGCGCGGAAACAACTTTCAACAGCGTGTACGTGACGCTTCACGGTGGCGTACAGCACAGTTTGTATCACGCCGGACAGATTGCCGTTCTTAAAAAGGCAATCGAAAGCGTGGCTTCTTAAAAGGGTAAGGGCAACCTCATGAGTGGACTTTCAAGCAAAACATGCGTTCCGTGCCGCGGCGGCGTTCCACCGCTTGGCGCCGAAGAAATCGCCCAACTTGCTCCCCAGTTGCGAGAGTGGGAAATCATCAACCAACACCACCTGCAAAAGACTTACCGCTTCCCAAACTTTCGCGAAGCGCACGACTTTGTAAACAAAATCGGTAACCTCGCGGAGGAGCAGGGGCATCATCCGGACATCTGTTTCGGCTGGGGCATCGCGGAGATCAAAATCTGGACGCACAAGATCAACGGACTAACCGAGAGCGACTTCATTCTCGCGGCAAAGATCGACGAGCTCTAGTCGCGATAAATCTGCTCAATCTGGTCCACCATCCGCTCCAGACTGAATTCTTGAATGAGGATTTGCCGGGCTTGGACGCCCATCTGTGTTCTTCGTTCGTCGTCCGACAACAGGCCCGCAATCGAATCTGCGATCCGTCCAACATCGCGGATCGGAACCAGCAATCCCGTAACCTGGTTAGTAATTAACTCCTGCGCGCCTTCTGTCGCCGTCGCCACAACCGGCGTCCCGGCAGCCATCGCTTCAGCAATCGCCAGCCCGAACGATTCAGTCTCAGAGGCTGATACAAACACATCCAGAGAACCGAGCAGTTTTTCCGCGTCCTCAACCCAACCGAGAAAATGAAATCGATCCTTCAGACCGGTTTCAATCACCATCTCTTCCAGGTGCTTGTGGACGTCTCGCGAAAGCGACGTGTCGAGCCCAGCCAAAACGAAATGAACATCAGGAAACTGCGCAGCGACCGAAGCGGCAGCGCGAATGAAGTCGTCGTGTCGTTTCAACGTGCGCAACTCGCCCACGCTGCCCACCAGCGAAACATCCGCCGGCAGTCCCAACGTTTGTAAAAACCGGGCCCGATCGAAAGCGACGCAAAAACGATCGACGTCGACGCCGTTCCGCACGACCGCAAGCTGTCCATCACTCACGATCCTCTGCGCGCGCAGCTCACGCGCGACAGCATTCGACACCGCGATCACGCGATGTGACCGTGCGAGTGTATGACGATGCAAACGGCTGAGATGAAACAACACATGCCGCGTCACGATGAACTTCGTCTGCCGGTTACGTCGCGCGGCGTAAGCGGCGAGCGAGTAGTCGCGCGCCAGGTGCGCGTGAACGACTTCGATCCCGTGTCGTGAGACGAACCTCGCCAACTCATGCGCGCTCGGAACGTCGAGCGAGTTGCGCAGAGGCAACGTCTTGATTTTTTCGCGATCGATTTTGAGATGCGCGATGAGCGGCGAGTTTGGTCGCACGACGGCGTAGAGATCATGGCCACGCGCGACGAGCGAGTTCGTAAGATCCGCTACGTAACGCTCACCACCGCCGAAGGATGCCGCTGAACTGATCTGAAGAATCTTCAATTTGAATAGCGTACGAAAGCGAAACAGCGGAAGTACTTAGTGTTTGAATTTACCGACCGAACTGACCCGGCACAACGGTTGCCATTAACGCCATGGAGTCGAAGACTGCTTGTTGGGGAGGATTGTATGGCTACTGACGCAAAATTAGTAACAGGACTTTTTAAAAGCAAAGTGTCAGCCGAAGCGGCGGTAGACGCGATCATGAAACGTGGTTTCACTCGCGACGATATTAGCGTGCTGATGTCTGACGCAACGCGGAACAAAGAGTTTGCGCTGCAAACGCGCACACATGCAGCGGACGGTTTGGGAATCGGTGCAGCGGCCGGCGGCGCGGTCGGCGCAGTGATCGCTGCGATTGCAGCAGTGGGAACGACGCTGTTCCTGCCGGGTATCAATCTCGTGATTGCCGGACCAATTGCGGCTGCACTCGCGGGCGCCGGTGCGGGCGGCGCGACGGGCGGATTGATCGGCGCGTTGATTGGCGCCGGAATCCCCGAATATCGCGCGAAAGTGTACGAAGCCGGACTACGTGGCGGCGGCATCCTGATCGGTGTCGAAGCTCGTTCGGAAGAAGAAGTCGATCGATTGGAAGAGCTGCTTGACGAGTTGGGTGCGGACAACGTTCGTACCGAGTAGACATGAAAATGCGGATCACACTGAGTAGAAACTCCGTGTGATCCGCGTTTATGTTTGCTTAGTGTCCGATAGACTCGCCAACATCTTCGATAGCTTCGCCGACTTTGCGACGCGCCTTGCCGAAGCCTTCTGACACTTCGCCTTTCGCGTGATCTGCCTGACCCTCGGCTTCGAGTTCCTCGTCGTCGATTGCCCTGCCTATCGCTTCTTTAGTCTTACCTTTAGCCTGATCGAATTTGCCTTCAACTTCGTCCTTATTCGGTAAACCCATTTTTCTTATCCTCCCTTGTTCGTTTGAGGAGCAATCTTTGTGCCGTTGTTGCGCGTGAGTTCGCGAACGCTGCAGAGCAACTTGTCGATGTCGAGCGGCTTGGTGAAGTGTTTGGTGAATCCTTCGCGGTGTGCGCGATCGATATCCGATACACGTCCGAAACCTGTCAACGCCAACGCCGGCACCGTGGCCATTTGCGGCAACCGTCGCAACTCTTGCAGCAGTTGATATCCATCCATCTCCGGCATCGAGATATCGGAGATGACCAGATCAAACTCAGACTCGCCGGCAATCGCCAACGCTTCCATGCCGCCGCGAGCTGTATGAACTTCGGCGCCGTCCATTTCCAACAACTTGCTCAGCATGTCCGTCGTTTCGCTGGAATCGTCGACGACGAGAATGCACGTTCCTTCAAGTGCGCCAGTTGTAACGCTCGTCGTGTTTGTATTCGTCGAAGCTTCAACTTCACGCAGCGGCAACCAAACGCTGAACTTCGCACCGCGTCCGATACCTTCCGATTCCGCACGCACGATGCCGCCATGCAACTCAGCCAACTGCTTCACCAGCGCGAGACCGATCCCGAGTCCGCCTTGTCGTCGCGAACTACTCGCATCGCCCTGACGGAAGATCTCAAACACGCACGGCAGAAACTCCGGAGCAATGCCCTGGCCTGTATCTTCGATGACAAACCGCGCGCCTGTTCCTTCAGACTCCAGCGTGATCGTGATCTCACCGCCCGGCCCAGTGAACTTCACCGCGTTATTCAAAAGGTTCCACGCGATCTGGCCCAGCCGCACGGGATCGCCGTCGACTATGAAAGGCTCGCGGCTGGCGTTCAGTTTCAGCGCAATCTGCCTGGCTTCGGCCTCGGTCTTTACGGTTTCGAGAGCGTCGGTGATGATCGTCAGCAGCGAAACCGGATGACGGTTGATCGCGAGCTTACCCATCTGTAAGCGCGACAGATCGAGCAGGTCGGAAACGAGTTGTGACTGTGCGAGAGCGTTGCGGCGGATTATTTCCGCGGCGCGGCTCACGAATGCGGTGTTTGCCACGTCGTCGCTGCGACGAAGGATTTCCGAATAACCGATCACGACGTTCAGCGGATTGCGCAGCTCATGCGACAGCGTCGCGAGAAACTCGTCTTTCAAACGATTGGCGGCTTCCGCTTCTTCCCGCGCGAGTCGTTCGGCTTCGAGAAGTCGCGTGCGTTCCTTTTCAGCGCGTTTCTCTTCGGTGATGTCGCGGGCGATCTTCGAAGCGCCGACGATCGTGCCGCTCTCGTCTCTGATCGGCGAGATCGTGAGCGAAATGTCGATCAGCGTGCCGTCTTTGCGCATGCGAACGGTTTCGTAGTGATCGACTGAACGTCCGGCGCGGATGCGAGTAAGAATCTGCTCCTCTTCGTCGTACAGGTCGTGGGGCATCAGGACGGTCACCGGCTTACCGATCACCTCGTCAGCCCGGTAACCGAAAACACGTTCGGCGCCGCGGTTCCAACTACTGATGATGCCATCCAGATCTTTGCTGATAATCGCGTCGTCGGAAGACTCAACGATCGCCGCGAGCAGACGGCTCGTTCTCTCGGCGCGTTTGCGCTCCGTAATCTCGCGCAGATAAACAGTCAATCCGGATTTTGCCGGATAGGCGTGGGCTTCAAACCAGGCGCCGCTCACAATCCGCGAAGGAACCTCGAAGTGCGCCGGTTGCATCGTTTCCATCGCCGCGTGAAAACGGTGGTAAAGCACGGTGTCGACTGCTTGCGGAAACACATCCCACAACACGCGTCCGATCAATTGCTCGCGCGGAATGCCTAAACGCGCTTCGGTTTGTCCGTTGACGGTGATGAAACGCCACTCACGATCCAACTGGTAAAACAGATCGGTGATGCTTTCGAGAATCCTGGTGGTAAAAGCGTTTGAAGCTCGCAACGCTTCGAGACTCTCGTCGCGCTCGCGGTTCGCTTCCGCTAGCTCCATCTCGTAGAGCCGTGCATTGCGCAAGGCGATCGCCGCCTGGTCCGCGAGGGCGGAGAGTTGCCACTCTTCTTCTTCGTTGAGTGGTCCTTCACGGGCGATGACGAGCAGCCCGTTCAGGGCTTGTTTCGCGATGATCGGAACGGAGGTCATCGACTCCGTCGCTGACGTCGAAATCAGTTTATGCAGATTGCTGATGAGGTCTTCTTCGATGTCGCCGGAGAACGATGCGGCTAGATCCTTATCGACCCCCAACGAAGCCCGAATACGCATTCGCTGTTCGGAGTCGGCGAGCAGGAGCAGGCACACGCTCGCATCGACTAACTGCGCTGCGTTCTCAACGATGAGATTCAAAACGCGGTCGAAATCCAGGGAGGTGGTGAGGGCGCGATTGATTGCTGCCAACCGTTTGTAGGGGTCTTTCTTGCGCTGAACCGGCTCGATCATCTCGGCTATCATGTCGATTTCTTTACTACTGCCCCTTTATCGCTTATCTCCAATTCATGCTGCCGCTTGTCGTGCCTGCTGCCGCGCGTCTTGATGATGCGGATCGTCCGTTTCACCTCGGCTTCGTGCGTGAACCCAAGCAGGACCAAATTGTCACTCATATTGGAGATTTCCTGGTCGCTAATCCGGTGTACTTCAAACAGCTCCCGCAGTTCAGCCGTCATCATGCACGTAACGTTTTCGACCGCAAACCACTGCGTTAGTGCATAGATAAAGTCCGCGAAGCGCTGGCGATCCATGCTGCAGCGCTCGAGGTCCCCAATGGCGTCAATTACTACGCGTTTGACCTTCCCGGCGCGGACTCGTTGAAATATCTCGGCCGCAACGCTGTCCAATTGCATCTCGACCGGCGATCGGTACACGAGCTCGAAGTTACCGTTTTCGAGCAATTCCGTGGCGTTCCAGCCGAGATTGTGCATAATGCGTGCCATCTGCGCCGGGTTTTCCTGGAACCCGCAATAAAGCCCTGTTTCACCGCGAATGGCCCCTTCCTTGATGAAATGCATCGCCATGATGGTTTTTCCGGAGCCGCTCGGGCCCGCCACCAGCGTCGTGCTGCCTCGCCAGAAACCCTTGTCGATCATGTCGTCCAGACCGACGATCCCCGAATTAACACGCTCGACTTCCGGTTGGTACGTCGGAGCAACGCCCGGGCTTAGGAGCCGCGGGTACATCTCGATTCCGTCTTTGCTGATTGAAAACGCGTGCATGCCCGGGATGGAGTTGGAACCGCGGAGCTTTTCGACGCGGAGGAAGCGTTGTTCGCGCACGTTCGTCGAATACTTCATCAGATTCAGAACGGCGTCGGCGATGGCAAATTCGGGCAGGTCGGTGGTCATCTCTGTCGCATATTCGCCAATCAGGAACGTCGTGCATTTGTAGGAGGTGAACACGGTCGCCAAATCGTAGATCGCCGTGCGGCGCTGAACAGTCGATTCGAGCAATTCGTTCAGTGCCTTGAA
>JAICGQ010000225.1 GCA_025923035.1 Pyrinomonadaceae bacterium
GACCACCCGAGCCGGATACTACGTGCCTGCCCCAGTCGTGTCAATAGGTAAAGCTGTTTATGGGCATACAGAAGGCGATCACATATCTCTCTTTGCGACGCGTGCCCGCTGCTCGCGACGAGTTGCTCGCTAGAAGGACGGCACGCCAACAAGCTCGCAAATGCAATCGTGGAAAGAAACCATCCTTCGAGTCAGAAAAGAACGAAGACTCTCGGAAGCAAATTCTCGCTATCGAGGTTCGGGAAGGGTTGTCTTGATATAAGGATTGAATCGGCAGACTAATGGCTGAAGTAATCGACAAAGTAGTTTTGGTGCTTGAGCCGGAGTACGGTGAGAAACTCACCCAACTTGCGACGGATAGCGAGGTCTGGGTGGTAGACACTCCAACGAACCGTGCGGCGGCCTCAGAATACTGGAAGCAGAATTCCACTCATCTAGCGCGACTCGGCATCACGACATTTAAATTCTCACCGGATGCGTCGCGACTGGAAACGTTCTTAGCCATTCTAGAGACAGTCGATTTGCATCACGCCGGTTATTCCTCAAATCCAGCGTACTCTGAACTGGGGATTATCGGTCTGCCGCTAACACGCCCTGCCATACAAGCGCTCCGGGAGCTAGGCTTCGCCAAGTTTGAGTCCAGCGCTGAAGGATTCCGTGCGAAGCGGATCTGATGCAGTTTGCTGTATAGTGGCCGACTATACGAATGACATCGATTCTTCTGTTTGGTTTGCTCGCCGCCGCGGCTAATGTGCTCGGCGGCGTCGTGTTGGTGAAGGCGGGCGCGCACCATTGGGGCGAACGATCTTTGAAGTACCTGGTCGCACTCGGCGCCGGGTTTATGCTGGCGGCCATCTTTATCGAGATTCTCCCGGTAACCATCGACATCTGGACCCAGACAGCGAACGGCCAACCAAGCGCGGAGGCAGTGCTCCCGGCGATGACCTTATTACTCGCCGGATACCTGGCTATTCAGTTCTTCGAGCACACACTGGCGCCACACTTCCACTTCGGCGCCGAAACGCATCCGGAGTCGTTTATGCGGCCCTCGGCCGCGTACACCGCAGTCGGGGGGCTCTGGATTCACACGTTTTTCGACGGCGTCTCGATCGCGTCAGCGTTTCTGGTTAACTTCAAAGTCGGCATCCTGGTGTTCATCGCCATTCTCCTGCACAAGATGCCCGAAGGTTTCACAGTCGCGTCGATCATGCTCGCTGCCGGACGCTCCACTCGCGCTGCCCTGACTGCGACGGCCGCGATCGGTGCTGCGACGCTCGCCGGCGTAATCGCAATCGGTATCCTCAACACGCGGATGAGCAATTCCGTCGGTTATGCGTTACCATTTTCCGCAGGCGTGACCCTGTACGTAGCCGCCAGCGACCTGATCCCCGAGGTGAATTACAAAGAAGAGGGAAACCCCAAGGTGTCAATTGTCGTTTTTGGAGGGGTTGCCCTGTTCTACTTGTTACACAAGTTGATCGAGGGTTAGCCCGGCGAGATTATCAACGAATTGGAGTTGCGCTCTAGAAAATCAGGTTCCTGTCTGCGGCCTGGCTTCGGCCTTCTGGCTTTGCTTTTTCTTTTCGTCTTGCCGCTGCACGCGCAGACGAAACCGCAGGCTCCCGTTCCCTTACCCACTCCGTTCACTCCCATCGTCGATTACGCGAACGTTATCGACGCTGACACACGTCAGCGATTGGAATCGATCTATCTCAACATGAAAGATCGAACAGGTGTCGTGTATTCAGTGCTGACGGTCCAGACAACCGAGGGACAGGACATCTTCGACTATTCACTCGCGGTCGCGCGTGGCTGGGGTATTGGACCAAAGGGCGCCCAGACGCCCAGCTTCCTCTTGGTCGTTGCGGTTCAGGATCGAAAATATTTCACGTCGGTTAGCCAGCATCTCGAGGGCGATCTGCCCGACGGGCTCGTCGGTCGCATACAACGCGAACGACTGGTACCGGCGTTCAAACAGGGAAATTACAGCAAGGGAATTTACGATACGGTCCAGGCGTACATCGCGACACTCGCGGCGAAGCGCGGGTTCAGTGTCGACGGTATCGATCAGCGTTATGCATATAAAGACGGCGGCGGCAACATTACGATCACCGAGCGCCCGAGCCGGGCAAGCCTGTCAACTGTTTGCTGCGGCATAGTTGTTGTTGTGTTCATCGTCATACTGATTTCCGGTGCCTCGCGGCGCGGCGGGGGCGGTGGACGTGGCGGAAGGGGACGACGCGGCGGCGGTGGTTTTGGTGGCGGCGGGTTGCTGGAAGCGCTGTTGTGGGGAAGCGTGCTCGGTAATCTCACAAGTGGCGGTCGCGGTTGGGGATCGAGTAGCGGCTGGGGCAGTAGCGGAGGTTTTGGGGGCGGTGGTTTCGGCGGTGGTGGTAGTGGAGGTTTTGGCGGTGGCTTTGGTGGCGGAGACAGTTTTGGCGGCGGCGGCGCGGGTGGCAGTTGGTAAGGTTGGAGTTGGGCCACGAATGACATTGATACATCGGATGCAAACACGCTATGGCAGTTAACACTCAAGTACGAGAAGCACTGCGCGAACTCGTAGACGATCTGCGCGGGACGCACGGAGAAAATCTCGCGTCGGTCGTGCTGTATGGTTCGGCCGCCGGCGATGATCTCGAACTCGGTTCAGACTACAACCTGCTCATCGCACTGAATCGCATCACGCCCGAAGATCTGCGCGTGGCCCAGGCGCCTATGCGCGAGTGGCGACGGTTGGGCCATCCGCTGCCGGTTTATTTCACTGTCGAAGAACTCTCGGATGCGGCTGACGTGTTTCCGATCGAGTTTCATCAGATGGCCAACGCGCGCGTCGTGCTTTACGGTCACGATCCTTTCGAGTACGTGACACTGTCAGACGTGAACCTGCGGCATCAGACTGAATACGAGCTGCGCAGCAAGTTGATCCAACTGCGTCGTCTGTATATTCCAGCTTCAGTCTCAGTCGAGAAGTTGTGCGATTTGATGAGCGACAGTCTGTCGAGCTTCGCGGCGTTGTTTCGCGCGGTGCTGTTGCTCTTTGGTGAACAAGCGCCGGTTTCGAAAGTTGATTGCGTCCGCGAGACCGCGCGACGTTTGAAACTCGATATGACTCCGTTTGAAAGAGTTTTCGAACTTCGTAATGACGGAAATTTGCCGTCGTCGGAAACAGAAGCGAACGATCTTTTCGCTGCGTACATGTTTCAGATCGAGCAGGTAGTTGAAGCGGTCGATGAACTTAGACAGAACTAACAAGACGGGAGATTTAAGATGAAGAGTCGAAGATTAGCGATGCTTTTTGGTATTGCGGTGCTTTCGCTGACCGCGAGCGGCTGCGGTTACAACACGCTGACGACAAAACATCAGGCCGTGAAGGCGCGATGGGCCGACGTGGAAACGCAGATGCAGCGTCGTGGCGACTTGCTGAACAACCTCGCTGAAGCGGCAAAGATGGCGGGCGTTCAGGAGCAGGAAGTCTTTGGCCGCATCGCGGACGCGCGCGCGCGTTTGCTGCAAGCGACGAGTCAGCCGCCGCAGGGTGAAGGGGGCGACAGATCGCCGGAACAGCGGCAAGCGATTATCGACGCGGACAACAGTTTTGGCGGCACGATCGGAAGATTGCTGGTGTTACAGGAAGCCTATCCGAATTTGAAGTCCAACGAGAGTTTCCTGGCCTTACAGACCGAGGTCGCGGGCACCGAAAATCGCATTGCGACCGCGCGCAAGGACTACAACGCTGTCACTGAGGACTACAACGGCACGCGTTCCCGTTTTCCGACCGTGATCTCGGCGAAGCTTTTCGGATTTAAAGAGGAACCGTACTTTAAAGCAGACGAAGCAGCGCGCGAGGTCCCGCAACTCAATTCGAACTCCCTCCGCCAAAACCCGACGAAGTGATTGGCGCGCCCGCGCGCTAAAACCCGCGGGAGCTGCACATGGCGCAGTGATCGCAGGGTTTGCCGCCGGGTTCGAGGGTGCAGGTTTTTTCGTTCTGAAAGAAGTCGACTAGTTCGGAGACGGTGGCTTCCTCAACTCCAAAACGTTCCTGACTCGGATGGCTCGCGTTCACCCCCGCGAGCCATGGCGACTGAACTCGCGGAACTTCCGGGTTCACCCGGGATTCAATTTGAGTTAATCGATTTTGTATGTCGTTAAGCGTTCCACGAATTGCAGCAAGCTCCGTCCCCAGATCCGTGTTACCTCCGGATATGCGCCGGGCGATTCTCTCCGCAACCAGTTTTGCCTGATCAGCACTCATAACAGATCGATTCGATCCACCACCCCAACGATCGCCGAGTCGATTGCCGCGCCGGCTTTTCCCGTCGCCGCAGTCGAAGCGCCCCAACCCTCCTGCACGATCAAAACCGTGTCGCCGACACCGGCATCGACAGAATCAAGCGCCAGCACCGAGTAGCTCGTGTCTTCCCCTTCCGGTGTGATCTGCTGGCACAGCATCACGCGCGCGTTTTCGTAGCGCTGGTTCTTCTGCGTGGCGACGATGTTTCCTAGTACACGAGCCAGAATCATTTAACGCGTCACATGCTCCTCGGAATCGACGATGCCCACGATCGTGCAATCAGTCGGCGTGTCTTCTCGTTTGAACGGAAAACTCGCTTCCTTGCCGCGACACCAGAACACCAGCTCGCCTACACCTGCGCCAACGGAGTCGATCGCCACCATCGGTTTTCCATTCGGCTCTAAATTCGCGTTTAGAGTCTGCACGATCAAAAGCTTGCGGCCACTCAAGGAATCATTCTTGACGGTCGCTACCACTGTGCCAATGACGCGCGCTAATTGCATTAGCTCATTGAACCACATCAACCGTGTCGATCACGCCGACGATCGCCGCATCCACCGGAACATCTTTCATCCCCTGCGCGAGACGCGCACTCGACCCGGCAACAACCAGCACGCGTTCGTGAAAACCGGCGCCAACCGTGTCCACCGCCACGACGTATCCGGTGGTGTCGCTGCCGTCTACGTTGATCGGTCTCACGATCAGCAATTTCTTTCCGCTTAACCGTTCGTCCTTCTGAGTCGCGACAACGGTGCCAAGGATGCGAGCGATGATCATGCGGGTTATCGATTCAGGCCCACCGGGAGACTCTCGTCGACGCTGCCGTGCGGACGCGGAATCACGTGCACACTAACCAACTCGCCAACCCGACGCGCCGCCGCAGCGCCGGCGTCAGTCGCGGCTTTCACAGCGGCAACGTCGCCGCGCACGATCGCAGTCACGAAACCGGCGCCGATCTTTTCGTAACCGACGAGCGTGACGTTGGCGGCTTTCACCATTGCGTCGGCCGCTTCGATCATCGCGACCAGTCCTTTTGTCTCAACCATTCCGAGTGCTTCCTGCATTCAGATGCTCCTCTACCTTATTTTTAAAACGCGACTACTACTTACCATTAACTGCCTGGCTCAACAACTCAACCAACTCTTCACGCGTCAGCGAGATCTTGCCGGAGCCGTTTTCCATCAGCGGTTCCTGCAGGTAACCACACGCCTGTCCGCGAGCAGACTCACCGAGATAACCGGCTTTCTCGCGCACATTGATCAACTTCTCGATTGCGTCAGGCGAAAGATTACGCGAACCGCCGAGTACGCGCGAGAGGATCGCGATCTTCGCCGTGTGTTCCAGCGTCTCCAAACGGTCCCACGCCTGCCAGATGTCATTGCCGTAAGCGACCGCGCCGTGATTGGCCATCAACAGTGCATTGTGATGTTGGACGAGCGGTTGCATCTGCTCGGTTAGCTCGCTGGTCGACGGCGTACCGTATGACGCGAGCGGCACACAACCGAGCGTCAGGATCACTTCAGACAGTATCGGTTGATCGATCGGCAATCCCGCGACTGCGAACGCGGTCCCATGCGGTGGATGCGCATGACACACAGCTTTGACGTCCGGTCGTTCGCGATAGATCAGAAGATGCATCGCGAGCTCACTCGAAGCGCGACGATCGTTCAGCGGGCGTCCTTCGAGATCCGTGACCGCAAGCAGATCTTCGGTCATGCGTCCTTTGCACGTCATGGTCGGCGTCGCGATGATCCGCCCGTCGTCGAGACGCACACTCACGTTGCCGTCGGACGAAACGACGTAGCTCCGCTCGTACATCAAGTGGCAAACGCGAATCAGATCTCGTTTGGTTGTTTGCTCATCCATGCTTGTTTTCTGGACGCAGCGCGCCGCGGCTGAGTGACTGTGCTGTTCGAGGGCTGAGACAGAAAATACGACAACGATTCCAACGAAGTCGTCAGGTCGACCGTCTTGACCTTCACGCCGCGCCGGGCAGTCAGTGAAACGGGCGCAAAGTTGAGCACCGCTTTGATGCCGACGGAAGTTATCTGATTCAGCACTCGTTGGGCCGCTTTTGCGGGCACCGCGATCACCATCACGTCGATCGACTTCTCGCGAATCACCTTCGCCATTTCTTCCACGTCGTGAACGGCTATTTTCGAGTCGCCGATGCGGCGTCCGATCTTCTGTCGATCGTTATCAAACAGCGCGGCGACGGTGAAATTCGATCTTCCAAAACCATTGTAATTGGCCAGCGCCGTACCGAGTCTGCCGGCGCCGACGATGCCGACGCGATGCGGAGTGTCGAGACCGAGTATTTTCGTGATGTGATCGCGCAGATCTTCAACGTAGTAGCCGACGCCGCGCACGCCAAACTCGCCGAAGTAACCAAGATCTTTCCGGATCTGAGCGGAGTTGAGATTAAACTGGGCAGCCAGCGCCTGCGAAGAAATGGTCTTGATCCCGGCTTCGTGGAGCGTGTTCAGGCAGCGCAAATAAACACTTAAGCGGCTGGTTGTCAGTTCTGAGATTTTTTCAGACTTCATTCGCGGGAACCTGTCGCCGTCAGTATAATACTCCGGCGCAAATGATTGCACACCTGAGCGGCACACTGCTTTCCAAACAAGCGACTTCCGTGATTGTTGACGTGTCGGGTGTCGGCTATGAAGTGAACATTCCGCTCTCGACCTTTTACGACCTCGAAGACACGGGTTCGAAAGTTCAGCTCCGCATCTACACGCACGTAAAGGAAGATGCGCTGCAACTCTACGGTTTCAAAACGGCGCGCGAACGCGAGTTGTTTATCAACTTCATCTCCGTCAGCGGCATCGGTCCAAAGCTCGGCATCGCGCTGCTCTCGGGCATGAGCGCCGACGAACTGATCGCCTCGATTAAGTCAAACAACCTGGCGCGTCTCACGTTGATCCCAGGCGTGGGCAAGAAAACAGCGGAACGTTTGATCGTCGATCTACGAGAAAAGATGGCGGCGCTCTCCACCGCGCAACTCGACGAAGAGACTCCACAAACAGCGACGGAGATGCCGTCAGCCGACAATGTGCGATCAGAAGCGCTTTCGGGTTTGATGAATCTAGGCTATCAACGATCGGCCGCCGAAAAAGCGATTGACTCCGCACTTAGCGATGGTGGCGATATATCCGTGGAATCGGTGTTGAAGCGAAGCCTGCGCAAGCTGGGCTCTCGTCTGATTGGATAGTGCAGCAATGGTCACAGTCAAAGATGGTTCCCCTACAGATGAGGATCGGCAATTAGATCTCACATTGCGTCCGACGCGAATCGAAGAGTACGTCGGACAGCGACAGATCAAGGAGAACCTGCGCGTCTACATGAAAGCCGCGCGTCATCGTCGCGAAGCGCTCGATCACGTCCTGCTGACTGGTCCACCCGGCCTCGGCAAAACCACACTCGCAAACATCATCGCCAACGAGATGGGCGCGGAACTCAAGTCCACGGCGGGTCCCGCAATCGAAAAAGCCGGAGACATCGCCGCCCTGCTGACGAACCTTCAGGAAGGCGACGTGCTCTTCATCGACGAGATCCATCGCCTGCTGCCCGCGCTCGAAGAGAAGCTCTATCCGGCGATGGAAGACTACCAACTCGATCTGTTGATCGGTCAGGGCGCCGGCGCACGATCCATCAAACTCGAAATACCAAAGTTCACCTTGATCGGCGCGACCACACGCGCCGGTCTGATCACGGCGCCGCTGCGCGGACGCTTCGGCATCGTTTTCCATCTCGACTTCTACCCGCACGAGGATCTCGAGATCATCTGCAAACGCTCCGCTGAGATTCTCGGCGTGGAGATCGAGGACGACGGCGCACGCGAGATCGCGCGTCGCTCACGAGGCACGCCGCGTATCGTCAACCGCCTCCTGCGTCGCGTCCGCGACTACGCGCAAGTCGATTACGACGGACGGATCACACAAGCGGTCGCGAGTGACGCGTTGAACCGGATGGAAGTCGACAC
>JAICGQ010000226.1 GCA_025923035.1 Pyrinomonadaceae bacterium
AGCGAATGTCGTCGATGGGAGAGATCTCGCGCAACAGGCTCGCTTGGGCTGACTTGACCGTTGCGGCGTCTGGCTTCTGACCTTTTAAAACGTCTTCGGTCTGCCCGCAGCGGACGACGATCGGCGCCACGCTGCCAACAACCAACCGCACATCGTCGATGTGGCCCTTGCTTGTTCGTCCGATACCGGCAAAGCAGACCTTCGAGATCGCCTGCGCTTTTCGCGTTCCCACCTTACGATAGTAATGAGTCGCACCCGCGGTCTTGCGCGGCAAGTGGATTCGCGTCAGCAGCTCATCAGGGCGAATGCGCATCTGCTTGTAGCCGGTGTGAAAGCCGTGATACGGAACTCGGCGTGAACCCTGCGTTGAGACTAACTCAAGTTCGGCGTCGTAGGCGAGTAGCGCAGGTGGCGAGTCGGCGGCGGGCGACGCGTTGACGATGTTGCCGCCGAGCGTGCCGCGGTTCTGAATCGCGAGTCCGCCCGTTTCGCTCGCGGCCTGACAGAGCATGGGAAACTCGTTGCGCAGAACTGGATCAGCCTGGACGTCGGTGTAGGTGGTCAGCGCGCCGAGTGTGATCTGATCGTCGCTGACTTCGATGCCGCGAAGTTCCGCGAGCTGCCAGATGTTGAGGTAGTTGCGATGCGTGAGTTTGCCGGCTTCGAGCAGGACCATCAGATCGGTGCCGCCGGCGAATGGTTTCCAAACTCCCGGTTCGTTCGCGAGCAGCGACACTACTTCTTCGAGCGAGCGCGGAGTGATCAGTTGATAGTTTGGAACGAAGGATCTCATCGATGCGCGTTATCGACTGCCCGAATCACAGATTCGAAAATCTTCATATACCCCGTGCAACGACACAGATTTCCCGCGAGCGCGGTGCGAATGTCTGCTTCGGACGGCTGTGGATTGCGTTCGAGTAGATCGACGGCGGCGAGCACCATTCCCGGCGTGCAGATTCCACATTGCGCCCCGCCGTGTTCAATGAACGCCTGTTGGACCGCGTGCAGGTCGGCGTCGTTTGCGACGCCTTCGATCGTCCTTATCTCACTTCCATCAACCTGGGCCACTGGAACCAAACAACTATTAACAATGCGTCCATCGACGACGACGCTACACGCCCCACACTCACCTTCTCCACAGCCTTCTTTCGTGCCGGTGAGCTGCATTTCCTCACGCAGCACATCCAGCAGCCGCGCCATCGGAAACACCTCGACGCGGTGTGCGTCGCCGTTAACCTTGAACGAGACTTGGCTCTTTTTCATATCGTTCCATCAGTTGCTCGGGCATGAGTGGAATGTGCGTGAAACTGGCGCCGGTCGCGTTTTCGATTGCGTTCAGTATGGCCGGAGCGGCGCCGTCCATCGGTAGTTCACCGATGCCTTTCGCTCCACCTGGTCCGTAGGCGTACGGATTCTCTTCGAAGTAGACACGAATGGGAGGAATGTCGACGGGCGTCGGAATGATGTAGTTTGTCATCTGGTTATTGGCCATACGGCCGTCTTTCCAAACCACATTTTCAAACAACGTGAACCCGATCGCCTGCGCCACGCCACCCTCGATCTGTCCGGCCGCGAGCACGGGATTGATGACACGTCCCACTTCCTGCAACGCTACGAAATCCTCGACACGCGCTTCGTAGGTCAGTTCATCGTATGAAACTTCAGCAACATAAACGGCCCAGGCATAAGCGCCGTACGCGTCGCCCTGGTATTTCTCATCGTCCCAGTGGACGTTCGGTGGCGGTTCGTAAGTCGCAGAAGTCTTCAATGGACCAAAGCGCGTGACGTACTCCCGACATGCCGCACGAAAGGCTGCCGTAGTGTAGGCCTCGCTCAACAGGCCCGCGCCAATCAGTGTTTGCTTCAACGCCGTGACTGCCGATTCAACTAACTTGCCCACCACCATCGACGTCCGCGACGCGACAGTCGGCCCACTATTCGGCACGCGTCCGGTGTCAGGCTGGATGATATCGATCATCTCGAAATCGACGCCGAGAGCTTCGGAGGCAATTTGCGAGAAGATCGTATTTGTTCCCTGGCCGATCTCGGTGCTGGCCGCGAGTATTTGGACCGTGCCTTCGCTGGTCGCTTCCGCGGATACGACGGACTGCAAATAAACCTCACCGGATCCGGTAAACCCCGCGCCGTGCATGAACGTTGCGAAACCAATTCCGCGCTTGATGCCAAACGAACCGTCGCCGTTTGAGCGCGCGTTCTCGCGGGCGAACCGTTCGCGCTTCGCGTGGTAGTCGCTCAACTGAAGCGCGCGATTCAGCAGTGCGTCCATGTCGACGCGCTCGCGAATCACTTGACTCGTCGCGGTCGTTTCTCCTTCGTGGATGAAGTTCCGACGCCGAAACTCTTCCGGCGTCAAACCGGCTACGCGAGCGCACTGGTCCATGTGACGCTCGAGCGCGAAGATACTTTGCGGCGCACCGAATCCGCGAAACGCGCCATGCGGCGGCACATTGGTCGCGACTGCCCGGCTGTGAATCCTCACGTTCGGACAAGAGTATGGCCCACCAGCGTGGATCGTTCCGCGGGAAAGCACCACCGGCGACAGCGTGCAGTAAGCGCCGCCGTCGATCGTGAAGTCGATCTCCATCGCGAGCAGCTTGCCGTCTTTCGACACAGCGGTCTTGTGACGGGTGCGCGACGGATGACGCTTGGTCGTGGCGACCATGTCTTCGGCGCGGTCGTAGATTAGCTTGACCGGCTTGCCGGACTTCCACGCGAGCAACGCCGCGTGTCCGGCGATCAGCGACGGATACTCTTCCTTGCCGCCAAAGCCGCCGCCCGTCTCCGTTTGAATGATGCGAATCTTCTCTTCCGGCAGATCAAACAATTTCACGAGCGCTTTGTGCACGTAGTAAGGACACTGCATCGACCCCCAAACCGTAACGCCTTCGCCGGGTCGCGCAATCGCGATCGCCCCATTGTTTTCGATGTAGAGTTGTTCCTGCGCGCCCGTTTCGTACTCGCCTTCGACGATGAAATCCGCCAATGCCCACGCGTCGTCAACGTTGCCCTTGTCGACGAGGAACTTCTTGAAGATGTTATCCTCGCCCCAGACGATCGCTTTCTTCGCGAGCGACTCTTCAAGCGTGAACACCGCCGGCTGCTCTTCGATCTCGATCACGACATTTCGGCGCGCCTCTTCGACGAGATACTTGTCGCGATGGGCAATCAAGAGCACCGGCTCTTCAGCATGATTCACGAACCCGTCGGCGAGATACGGCTGATCGTTCAGAATCAACGCGACGTAATTTGCGCCGGGAACATCCTTGGCGGTGACGACCGTGAACTCATCCCACGGTATGTCGCCTCCGAACGTGATGTTCGTGATCTTCCCGCGCGGCGATGGACTGCGAACCGTCGCGCCATGCAGCATGTCAGGAAACGACAGATCGTCGACGTACAACGCCTGACCGGTGACCTTCTTGCGTCCCTCTTTTCGAGGAAACGACTTGCCGATGGGGTGATCCATGTGAATCCGTGATTACGGTTTTGCGATGATTAACGGGTTCGCTTCCAGCTCGCGGCGATAGAAAACACGCGGACGTTGCACCGTGCGCTGCTGCGGATCGGCGACGTTAGCTTCGCCTTCGGTGAACGCGATCTGGATGCCGAGGCCACGACCCTGGGCCATCTTTTCTTCCTGCATCTTCGGCACGCGCTCAGTCGCAAAGTTGAGCCACTCGCGCGCGATCAGCAAACCGTCCTTCGGCTCAGCGTCGGCAATCGGCGTCTTCAGACCTTCCTCGACGAGCGCGTAGGTCAGGTATCCGTGACCGAGTTGCGCCGCTTCGAGTGCCGCCTGAAAACTCTGCGCGGCCGTCAGGATGTACATGCCCTTCTCGTATGCGAGTTGCGCGAGACCTTTCGAATTCATTGGACCACGACGCTTCTCTTCGGCTTCGAGCGCCTGGCCGGAATTGCACGCGTCGATGATCAGCAGCAGATGCCCGGCATCAAGACCTTCAACCGCCGCTTCGAGTTCGACGTCGGAAATACTATGCGACAACATCGTGTTGAAACCCGCTTCGGTCAGTTTCGTGCGATCGCCGGTGTAACCGAGATCGTGCGGGATCAAGTAGAAGCGTTGCGCCTGCGCGGTACCGTGACCGGCGTAATAAATGATCACAGTGTCTTCAGGTTCGGCGCGCTTGAGCCCATCGGCCGGACCGGCTTTCAGCGTCGGTGGTCCAGGCACACCCGCCAGTCGCTTTATGACGGACAGAATGTTTTCCTTCGTGGCGTTTGCGTCGAGCAGTTCGATCACTTCGACGCGTTCAAAGCCGCCGATCTGCGTCTGCTTGCGACGCATCTCGTCGCCGAAGCTCTTCGCATCAGCAACCGCGTACTTCAGATTGTATTGAGGATTCGCGTACTCATTTACACCGACGGCGACAATGTACGCCGTGCCTTTGCGTTTCAAACTGTCAGCGCCGGCAAACACGAGCGGCGAGTCTTTGCTTTTCACGTTATCGCGATTGAAGGCATAGGCAACTAAGCGGTTCGGTCCCGCCGTGACGGTGATCTCTTCTTCGAGCGACACCGCGGCCTGACCTTTCAGGACGTCGCCGTGCCACACCTTCACCAGCGATCCGTTGCGAAACAGTCGCAGATCCTGCGCGCCGCTGCCTTTCGGGTTGTCTTTATCGGCAGGCGCGTCGGTGACGTCGATTTTCACCTTGATCGTGCGTGAGGCGATTCCCGATTCAGTGGCCGGTGGTCCAACCAGTGTCAACTTCACGATTGGCTGGCGTCGATCTTTCTTCGAAACGTCCTGCGCGACTTTCGGGCGTTTCCCGGCAAACACATCCGCCAGCAACCCGGGATAGTAAAACTCGTTAAAGAACCACTCGATCGGTGCGACGTTGAAGGTTTCCTGATTGTATCGCCAGAGGATCTGGTTCCAGGAAACAGGCGTGCCGTCAAACAGACCTTGCGGCGTCACGACCATCCATTCGCTGCCGTCATCGAGCGAGATCAGCGTCAACAGATGTTCGCCGCTGCGCGCGTCCCACAGAAACGTGCTGCCGTCGTCGCTCGCAGACGCGAGCAAACTCCCGTCGGGAGTGAAGTCGATCGACTCGACACTTGACGTATGACCCGTCAAGGTACGGAGCTCGCGACGGTTTTCAACGTCCCAAATCTTGATCGTGTTATCTGAAGCAGCCGACGCGAGGAACTTGCCGTCGCGACTGAACGCGACTTTGATAACGCCGCGTCCATGTTCTTTCAACGCGCCGATCTCACGTCCGGTGGCGACGTCCCAAAGTTGCACCTGCCCGGTGGTCTCGACCTTGAAGTCTTTCATCGGGTCAACAGGATCAGGTTGCTTGGATCCTTTTTTCTGTCGTTGGCCACTAGTATTCATCGCGCCGCTCATCATCGCGGCAAAATCGATGTTCGACTTCGTTTCAAATCCGCCGGTTGCGAGTATGCGTCCGTCGACACTGAACGCCAGCGATTTCTGGCCCATCGTTCCGGATGACAACGTTCCAAAGACGTTCGTCATCATGGCCGAAATGTCTTTCATGTTCGGCATCGTCGGGATCTGACCGGGTTTGATGTTGCCCATGTTGGGCATGGGCAGATTAGTGACGGCGCTCATCGGTGACGCGGTCAGATCGCGTATCTTGCTGCCTGATCGGGCGTCCCAGAGCGAGAGTTGGCCCATGGATCCGATAGTGGCGATGGTGCGGCTGTCACGGCTGAACTCAGCGTCGCTCGGGATGTCGTCGGCCACGAGTGTTCGCAGTTCGCGACCGGTTTTTAAGTCCCAGATCGTTAGTTGACTGCCGTGGGCGTATGCAGTGGGCTTTGCCGTTGCCGTTTGTTGCTGCGTGTAGTCTGGAAGATAAATTACGGCGAGCATGCTGCTGTCGGGGCTGAAACGAACGTGCTGGACCATACCGGCGTTGCCGCTCGGCGTGAGCGTTTGCACTTGCCGTCCGCTCGGCACCTCGACGATTGAAAGCACGCCGCTGTTTGGACGCCTCACCGCCATCAAGCGCGCGTCAGGACTCGGTGTCCCGAAGCTTTTGTCCGACGACCGAGGCGCGAGCCGCAAACCGCGTCCGGTACGCAAGTCCCATCGTGTTCGATCGCCGGAGTAAAGCTGCGTGCCGTCGGCGCTGAACGCGACGTTCGAAGCCATGTTGGTGCGTCCGGTGAGATTCGTGAGTTGCTTGCCGGACTCAGTTTCCCAGATGAGCGTGTCGGTATCGAAGCCGCCGGTCGCGAGACGTTTTCCGTCTTCGCTGAAATTCATGTAAGCGTCGCCTTGTGGCCACAACCCCGTGTTTGGCGCTTTCAAACTCGGCAACTCCCGCATCGAGGTCAGGTCCCAAACGCGCACCGTGTAATTTTCAGACAACGCAAGCAGACGCCCGTCGCGACTGAATTTCACCTGCGGGAAATCTTTCGTCGCGCGCGCGAGTTCCTGGTCTTTCTTCGCCGTGAGGTCCCAGAGTTTGAAACGTTGTTCGACGATTCCCGCGGCTAGCAGCCGACCATCGGATGTGAAAGCCAGTTGCAGTCTTTCGATCCGATCGTCAGGCAGTTTGAACTGGCGACTCTCCCGCCCGCTCGCGATATCGAAAAGCTTGACGTGCGCGTCGGATTCGTCACTGAACACCGCAAACTGATTGCCGTCGGAAGAAAGCACCATCCCGCCGTCGCTTCCATTGAAACTGCTCATGACCTCCAGCGCGTTGATTTGAAGTGTGCGCAGCTCGCGGCCGCTGGTCAGATCCCAAACGCGCACGGCATCGCTGACGGTGATTAGCTGGTTGTTGGCAGCGAAGCCGATGAAGTAAACGCCAATGGCGGCAACCATCGCGCCTCGTGGACCAGCAAGCGTGTGCAACTCACGTCCACTCGTCACGTCCCAAACCTTCACCGAATTATCGGAAGTCGCAGTGGCGATCAAACGACTGTCGCGACTAAACGCGACGAACGGCGAGACGCCCGGCGCGTTTTGTCCGCTACTCGACAGATCGCGCAGCTTGCGTCCGGTCGCAGTTTCCCAAAGCTTCACTGTGTTGCTGCGAAAGGTTGTAGTCGCGAGGAGCCGTCCATCAGGACTGAAGACGAGTCGCGTTGCGCCGAAGAAATTGTTGTAGCCGGTTTGCAGCACCAGCTCGGGTTTCGCTTCTCTTGATTGCTGCCCGCCTTGTGACGCTGTCGTAGCAGTACTGCTCTGAATCCCAAGACCACGCTGATCACCCGGTGACGGACTCGGCGCTGGGTTCTGGGCGGTAACTGTGAACGCGAGGGAGAGTACGATTGTTAGTGCATTTAGAATTCTCATGACTTCCACGTCAACGTCGAATGCTCCAGAGCCAATAACCCGATCGCAATCAACGCCAAAACATACATGACAGGATGAATCTCTTTCCGGCGGCCGACGACAAGATAAAGGCCAACATGCGCAATGAAGCCCCAGAGTATTCCCTGGGTGATCGAAAAGGTCAGGGGGATGAGGATTATAGTCAAAAACGCCGGAAGACCTTCCTCGATTTTGATGAAATTAATCTGCGCAACGCTTTTGAACATTGCCGCGCCGACGAGCACCAAAACCGGCGCCGTCGCGTAAAGCGGCACCATCCCGGCGAGCGGCGCCAGAAAGAAGCACGGCAGAAAGCAGAGTGCGGTGAAGACCGAGGTCAATCCAGTGCGTCCGCCGACGTTGATGCCCGCGATGCTTTCGATGTACGCAGTTCCGGATGATGTACCGGCGAGTCCGGCGCCAAAAGTCGCGACTGAATCGACGACCAGTCCTTGCCGCAGATTCTTGGGATTTCCCTGTTCGTCGAGCAGACCGGAAGCGTGTGAGACGCCCATGAACGTGGAGATCGAGTCGAAGAGATCTGTGAAGAGAATGGCGACGATTGCCGGCAACAGCGACGGTTTCAGTGCGCCGAGAATGTCGAGTTTTAGAAAAACGGTATGAAAATCGGGTGAGCTAAAAAGTTGCGGAGGCGCGTCGATGTAACCGCGCGCCAGGCCGAGCACCGTGATGACGAACATCCCGGCGAGATACGCGAGCGAGCTGCCGCGAATCATCAGAAAAACCATGACGCCCAGGCCGATGATTGCGATGACTGTTTTTCCGTCGAGCTTGCCGAGTTTTACGAGTGTGACCGGGTCGCCGACGATGAGTCCGGCGTTTTTCAAACCGATGAACGTAAGAAAGATTCCGATACCAGCGGCAGTTCCGATTCTGAGTCCGGAAGGAATTGCTTTCG
>JAICGQ010000227.1 GCA_025923035.1 Pyrinomonadaceae bacterium
CATCAGAGAAGCCCCACTGCGCTTTCGCGAGTCGAAATACGATCTTGCCAAGCGGATCGATGTAGCTCGATTCATCGTTATTCCACACCGACGCCAAGCCTTCGGAAAAATCCCAGGCCGCCGCAAACTGCGGCTGAATAACCATGCCTCCCGTCTTATCGATGTACCCCATCGCACCGCGAATTAACACTCGCGCCAACCCTTCCGAGAAATCACCCGCGTAATCGTATTGCGGTTGAATCACCCACTTCCCGGACCTGTCTATGTAACCCGATTTGCCATTCACCTGAGCAACGGCCAGATCCTCCGAAAAACTCTGAACCCGCTCGAACTGGGGAACGATCACGACGTTCCCTCTCACGTCCACGTAACCAAATTTCGGTCCGGAAGCGAACGCCGCTAGTCCTTCGGAAAAGTCCTCGGCCTGCTCCAGTCGCGGGTCGATCGCAAACCGGCCTGCCTTGTCGATGAAGCCATATCTCGCATCGCGCGGAAAACACCCCGTCGTAAGGCTCGTAATCAGATCGGGCATTACAAAAGCGCGATCCGGCGCGCTCGCGTTCGTATAGTTTCCATTGCCGCATGAAACACGGGTCCAAAGAACCACACGCGCTAGTCCAGCGATCATCTCACCGGCCGCCTGGAAGCGCGGCGAAACAATCCAGCGTCCTTCTAAATCGATGTAGCCCCATTTTCGACCGGCACGAACCGGCGCGAGCTCGCCGATGAAATCGAGCGCATCGTCAAACTGAAACGGAATGACCTGCCGGCCCTGCTGGTCTATGTAGCCCCACTTGCCGTTCTTACGCGCGCGCGCAAGTCCGTGGAAGAAATCGCCTTCATACTCGAACTGCGGCTCGATCATCACTTTCCCAGTCCGGTCCATGTAACCCCACAGCTTGCCGCGGCGAACCTGGAACAAATGGCCCGCTCCTTTTCGCTTTGTAGGATTGCGTTCGACGCTGGTTGCGAAAACTGAAGTGGAAACAAACAGGAAGATCGAAAGGAGAAAGAGGATGGGTATTTTTCGCAGCATCGTAGTCGCCCTCAATTTCCGGCGTGGTCCAAGGAGTGATAACTACTACTTCGATGCGAGATTTGCAAATAAGTTGACCGCTACAAACACAAGACGAAGGGGCCGAGTCACCCCGTCGACCCGGCCCCATTGGAGTTGTTCAGGTGCGCCTCCTGCCTTCGTCTACACCTTGCCCCCTCCAAACATCAATTGCCTTTTCCAACTGTGCCCGCGATGCCTTTGTTGACCATCAAGCGAATCTCAACACGGCGATTCTTGGCACGGCCTTCCTTGGTCTTGTTGTCCGCCACCGGTTCAAGTTGTCCGTAGCCGAATGGTTGGACCAGCCGGTTCAACGGCATCTTGTACTTGGAAACGATGTAGTAAATGACGGCATTCGCGCGTCGTTCGCTCAAGTCGATGTTGCGTTGGCTACTGCCCGTTGAATCGGCATAGCCCACGACCGCCATCACCCAGCCTTTAGTGTTCTGTGTTTTCACCCAGGCGGCTGCTTCATCGATCGTAGCTTTTGCTTTCGGTCCGAGAGTCGCACTGTTCGTAGCGAACGGAACCGTGATCGTCTTGAGCGAATCGAAGTCATCCAGACCGTTGATTCGATTGTTGGCGTGATCGGCAGTTTGCTGTGCCTTGTCTGCCGCTGCCTGTGCCTGCTCAGTCAGCGCCTGAGTCTCCGCGATCTGCCCCGCCAGTCGCTCCTGTTCCTGCTGTTGCAGACGCAGTTTGTCATTCAGCTCTGCTTCGAGCGGATCGACGGTTGACTTCAGCGCCTGCGCAGATCGCAAGTCCTGTTCGTCGAAACGAATCTTGTCTGCTACGATCTGGCCCTCGGAGTTGCCGACGCCATCGACTTCAAGTCGAAGCCCGCGCAGGATGTAGCTCTGCCCATATTCCTTCGATCCCCGAAAGACGCCTTTTTTGTGACTTTTAACTTCGGTTTGTGCGGTCAGCACGACTACCACCTGCGGTCCGCCGTTCGGATCCTGCATCCTGAACGAATCCGGGTCGCGTTTGGTAACCACGCCTTTCATTTTTTTTACTTCCTCGCCTGCCGGAACGCTGCGTAGCTGCTGATCCTGAGCGAACGCGTTTCCCGTGGTTATTAAAACGAGAAGGCAAGCGAATGTAAGTAACCCTGGTTGCACCTTTTCTCCAATTTTCATCTATCTGCTCCTTTCACCAACATACGAGAAATCGTATGTGTCCCTGTCCGCGGTTAATACTGTCAATTCTTACAGTGTTTTGTTGGCATGTTTGACGACCGCGCATTAGCGGCCGCCGTCAAGAGAGGTAAAGTGGGCGAGCACTACCGTGACGTTGTCGACGCCGCCGCCCGCAAGTGCCAGATCCACTAACTCCTCACACGCACTCTGCGAGGATTTTGCTTTGCCCAGGACGTTTGCGATGGTTGTGTCATCAACGGTCTCAGTCAGTCCATCGGTGCAAAGCAACAACTGATCGCCGTCCTTCAACTTACACCGTTGCACCTGCGGTTCGCCTTGTCCGAGAGATCCAACCGCCGCGGTCAAAACGTGTCGCATTGATCGCGACGCCGGGTCATCGGGATTCGCCACACCAGCATCGATCAACGCCTGCGCCAGCGTGTGGTCTGTCGTCAGTTGTTTGAACTCATCGCCGCGAAGAAGGTATGCACGCGAATCGCCAACGTGGCCGATGAGAAGATCTTTTCCCAGTGCGGCCGCCACTGTAAGCGTCGTACCCATGCCTTGCAGGGCCATGTCGCGGGCAGCTTCCGTTCTCACGATCTCGTCGATCTGAAAGAAGCGTTCTGTCATGCGTTCGAGGACCTTAGTCAGGTCTCGATGATGCCGGAGGGAAAGAGTCCAGTCTGATGTTTCGACAATGAGATCGATGAGTCTCGTAAGCGCGAGACGGCTGGCCACTTCGCCTGCAGCCAGACCGCCCATGCCATCGGCTACAAACATGCCGTAGCCGTTCATCTGGTAACTCTCCTCCAACAACCCGGCCTCGAGGTTCGTCAAAACATTCTCGAGCGAACGCCCGAACTTCATAACGAGATAACTGTCTTCGTTATTCTCCCGAACGTGGCCCTGGTGCGACGACGCACCAAGATCGACCTCTAAACGCGTCCAGACCTCACTCAAGCCGTCGCCTGGAGTTAACTGATCCCGTCTGTTCATTGTTTTGTTCCCTGAAATACATCTGCTGGCTAATCGGCAGCGACAACGGCTGAACGAACTGGCAAGCGTGCAACGCGATAGCGAATCCTATGTTCGTCGTCGCAAACAAGCTACTGGCAAAATTTACAGGGGCCGATCATTAGAACTTCCACCCTATCGAAGTGCTCACGCCCAGATCGTTTTTGTCGGCCCTGACCGGTGGTTTGCTGTCGAAGTTTTCGTAGAGGTGAAAACCCAACCACAGGTCCTTCACGATCTTTATGCGTAAATCTGAGTTTCCCTGGATTCTCATTCGACCGGGCGTGGTCAGACTCGGAAACAGAGTGAAACGCGATGTAATGTCGGTGCGGGAGAAGCGAAAGGTGAGGAAGTCAACGCCTGCGAGCGCGTCCGCGTTGGTCGTTCTTGGCTGGCCCACTTCCGCCGAATAGTGCTCGCGCGTTCCGACGACTCCAGCATAAACCGACAGTCGCGTGTGTTCCGTCTGTTTCAGATTGCGGCCGATCACACCACCGGCGGAAGTGCGCAGATCGAGACTCTGCTGGTCACTGCTCAGCAGATCAAAGAGTCCGCCAACGTACCACCGATCGTTAAGCTGTCGTCGGTAATCGAACGTGAACTGATGACGAGTTTGACTGGTACCTTCTGTTTGTCCACTGAGTGAAGAATCGATCGCGGCGGTGAACGAGTGTACTCCGGTGCGATAGGTCGTCGTCGCCGCGAGTTGCGTTTGATATTGATCATTGCCGCTGGTGAAACTGAAACCAAGATCGATTGAGCCTTCGAGTCGTTTCCAGAAACCTCGCTCAGTCGGTGTGATTCGAATGACGTCGAGTTGATTGACTCTGATTACGTCGCTTGGCGAACCGATGACGAAGTTTGCCGTTTCGCTCGAGTTCGTCGGCAACAGGCGCATCACGTTCGTGACGAGCTTGCCGTCAACCAACCAGATCATGAACGTCGACTTACTCTCGATGCTCTGGATCTTCGACCAATCGAGGCGCACGGCTTCGGCCATGTAGTCAGCCTTGATGCGCAGTTCACCACGTTGCAGTCCCTTGATCTCTCCCGTTAACCGGTCTCCGTTTTTCAACACGACTACATCGTCTTTATTCGACGCCGTCGCTGATAAAGCGCATAGCAAACTGAGTAAAACGATCATGCCGGGGCGACAAAGTGTTCGCGGCACACGACTCGTGGTCATTCGATAACCTCCTGATTTGTCTTTATTTTGTGCACTTTTCTGCCGCGGATCTCGCCTGTCAAAAGTGACAGTTATCGCCTCATTTCGCTCGCCCTAGAATCGAGCAAAACTTCAAGTATCGGCAGGAAGGATGTGTGAACCAATGCTTAGGACCAGCAGGATCTCTCAACTGACGATGATTGCCGGGCTGCTGCTCGCGTGGTCCGTCGCGGCGTCAGCGCAGGACATCAAGTACAACTTTCTCCAGGGCACTGACTTCTCGAAGTACAAGACTTACAAATGGGTCAAGTTGCCCAATCACGAGTATCCAAACTCGATTCTCGACAGCCAGATCATGCAAGCGATCGATTCGCAACTGGCGACGAAAGGTCTGACGAAGACTGAAGACAATCCCGATCTCTATGTCATCTACCAGGTTGCCGTTAACCAGGAGAAACAGTGGAACTCCTACAGCACCGGCGGTGATATGTGGGGCTGGGGCGGCTGGGGTGGATGGGGCGGTATGTCCACGACAACCACCACGAGCAAGACGATAAACATCGGAACACTCAACGTCGACCTCTACGACGTAAGCACCAAGAAGCAGGTGTGGCGCGGCGCCGCAAGTAAGACGCTGGGCTCGGGCAAAGATCCGGAGAAGGTCAACAAGAACCTGAACAAAGCGGTGGCCAAGCTCTTTAAGAAATATCCACCCCCAGTGAAGTCGTAACCGCCTGTTTGCGTTGTTAGAAAAGGAGTAACGATGAAAGCACGATTCTTTATTGCGTTGTGTCTGCTGGCTGCCGTGGCGTTCGTGATCTCGCCGCGATCGACGGCGCAGGACAAGAAGCCGGAAGAACAGAAGGCGGAACAAAAGCCGAAAAAAGAAAAGTTTTCGGCCCTTGCCTACATGCCTCACGGTGCTGGACCAGCAATGGTGGGCGCCGGTGCGCGCGTCAACGTCGATCTCTATATCGACAGCTACACGAGTGACGCCGAGGCCAAGACGATGGCCGGCGCGCTGCTCGAAGGCGGTGCGAACGACTTGCTCAAGGCGCTCGAGAAAGCTGATGAGCGCGGCAGGGTCAGGCTCGTCGGCAGAGCAGGTTTTTACGACTTCAAGCTGATTCGGTCACATCAGGTGGAAGGCGGCAGACGCATTTATGCGGTCGGTGATCGTCCAATCGGTTTTCTCGAAATGTACGCCGGCAGCAGATCCCAGGATTATCCGTTCGGGATCATGCAACTCGATCTGAAGAAGAACAGCAAGGGAAGAGAAGAAGGCACGGGCGCGCTGATGTACGCCGCGAAGATCAAAGTGCTCGAAGGCAACAGGATTGAAGTCGAGACTTACGGCATCGAGGCGATCAGGCTGATGGGTGTGCGCAAACTCTAGAAGAATTGAGCAGTTTTCGCAGCCGGCGGCGGGCCTTGTGAAGTTGCGACTTGGAGTTTCCCACCGAGCAACCAAACAGGCCCGCGACTTCCCGGTGGTTATAACCCTCGACGTCGATCTTCACGAACACTGAGCGGCAGCCGAAGGGCAACTTGGCGAGTGCGGCGTCGAGAGCGACGCGGTCCAGGAGCTGTGGTCCAACAGAGATCTTCAAGCTGCGTGTTGCTTCAATCTCGTCGACGAGGTAAGGGAAGCGCTGATTGCGTCGAGTCAGGCTTCGAAAGTGCATGAGCACGTGGTTGGTGGTGAATCTATAAAGCCACGTGGAAAACTGACTCTCACCGCGAAACGATCCGGCCTTTCTTAGCAAGTGCAAAAAGATCTCCTGCGTAAGATCCTCGGCCTCGCTCACGTTTCCCGTCATTCGCAAGCACAACGAATAGACCTTCGTCCGGTGTCGCTCATAGAGATCGCCGATGCCGGAGATCGCGCCGCCGGCGATCGCCTGCGTCAGTTCGTAGTCGGACGTTGTCGCACTCGTGTGACTCATGTTTTACGTGCTGAGTCTAGTGGCGCGGACATGTTCGATCACCTGTAAGTTTTGCCAGTTTCGACCCTTTTCGCCGTCCTCTACATTGCCTGACATCGCTGAAACTCCGCCCCTTTGGATTGGAGAACGCTGCATGAACCTGAATCGCGTGTACTGGGGAAGACCCTCAGTTTTTGCCTTTGTGCTTGCCGTGCTGCTTGTTCCGACGAGCGCGTTTGCACAGACTCCGGAACCCACAACACCACAACAGCCGAATGAAGTTGAGCAGTTAAAGAAGCGGTTACAACAACTCGAGCAGACGGTCGTCGAACTCAAAGGACAGATCGATTCGATCGAAGCGAAGAAGAAGAGTTCAACTCCGGCAGTTGTCAACGCCGTCTTCACGGAACCAGCGGCTGCGCCACCCGAGGCGCCCGCGCCCGACCCAGAGCCCGCCAAACCTCAGGACAGCAAAGGTGAGAGCACCTTCGAGGTGTATGGCTTCGCCATGCTCGACTTCGGATATCAATTCAAGCAGAACGATCCCAACTGGTTCGACGTGATCCGTCCGACCAAGTTGCCGTCTTTCCCAAATGAATTCGCGCCGAATGGAAAGGTCTATTCCGGCGTAAGGCAGAGCCGTCTCGGCGTTAAGTCGTCGACGCCAACAGACTACGGCGAGCTGAAAACGCAGTTTGAGTTTGAACTGTTCGGTACCGGTGTCGATGCGGGACAAACCACTTTCCGTTTACGTCACGCGTACGGCGAGTTGGGCCAGTTTGGCGCGGGTCAAACGTGGAGTCCGTTCATGGACATCGACGTCTTCCCGAACTCGCTCGAGTACTGGGGACCAAACGGCATGGTCTTCTTCCGCAACGTGCAGTTTCGCTGGATGCCTTTGAAGGGTCGCAACTCGGTGACGATCGCTCTGGAGCGTCCGGGCGCGAGTGCTGACCAGGGCCGGTTTGAGGATCGCAACGAGCTGCAGGGAATCAGAGGCAAGTTCGATCTGCCGGATCTCTCGGGCAACGTTCGCTTCACCAGAAACTGGGGCTACTTCCAGGCAGCAGGAATGCTGCGACGGATTAAATGGGTCGACACTCTTGACGACGAATTTGATCTGGAGGGCACTGAAGTCGGCGCCGGTCTCAACCTCACTTCAAACGTCAAGTTCGGCCCGAACGACACCGGCCGGTTCGCCTTCGTGTTCGGCCAGGGAATTCAAAACTACATGAACGATGCCGACGTCGATATCGGTATCGAGTTAAATCCGGGCGGCGGTCCACGCCGGCCCATCAAGGGTGTCGCGCTACCGATGTGGAGCATGGTGGCGTTTCTCGATCACAACTGGAACAAGAAGTTCAGCAGTGCCATCGGCTACTCCTTTATGGACGTCGATAACTCCAACGGCCAGGCGCCCGATGCGTATCACCGCGGACATTACGCACTTGGCAACCTGCTTTATTACCCGTGGGAGCGCGTGATGATCGGCGGCGAGCTCCAGTGGGGCCGGCGGGAAAACTTCCTGGACGGCTTCAAGTCGGACGATTTCCGCATCCAGTTCTCGTTTAGATACAACTTCTCGAAGCTGTTCACATTTTGATCTTGGACCACCCGGTCCAGAAGAGGAAGAGAGTTTATGTTGACAAAGCGAATCCAAACAAAAGTGCTCGTCACGATGTTTATCGTGACGACGTTTGTGACCGCGCCGCTGGCTTCATTGGCCCAGAAAGTCAGTCCGGTGGCGCCGGCTCGCGCGCAGGTCGAAGCCGTCGTTAAAGAGGCTTTCGACAAGTTCAAGAACGATCCCGGCGGAAAGAATGCCGACTACATTCCTTACCTCGCGCAGGTCGATTCCAAACTTTTCGGCATCGCGATAGTCACCACCGACAACCAGGAGCTGTCGATGGGCGACATCAAGTACTCGTTCTCCATCCAGTCGATATCGAA
>JAICGQ010000228.1 GCA_025923035.1 Pyrinomonadaceae bacterium
TAACCGTTGCGTCGCGCCAGTTCAACCAGTTCAGGTGAAAAATCGACACCGGCGCGGCACACGTCCTTGCGCTTCAACAATGCCAGCATGCCTTCGCCGCAGCCGAGATCGAGCACCGACGAACCACGCCGCACGTTGTCGTAAACCCACATCGTGCGTGCAAAGCCGATGTCGAAACGATTGATCGCGTCGAAGTAACGCGCGTCGAAAACGCCGCCGGTGAAGAAACGATCGCGATAAAACTTCGCGATGTCGTCAGTGCCCGCTGCTTTCAGGAGATCGTCGTTTCTAATATTGCGCATTGCTGCATGCTGACGGTGGCGTTGAGATTGGCGACGCCTTCGATGGGAATATCGCTGAACACACGAAAGAACAATGCGCCGTCCATCCAGTCGAAACTCACTGCGGCAGGGCTATGGACCGCGATGGATATCGCATACAAATCCGGCGCGAGCCAGCAGTTGAACGAGAACGTTGTCTCGACAGTCTCGCCGCGTTTGACGCGACCGCTGCGCAGTCCCTGCACGTGGCTGTTCGTGCCGTAGAGGTGAATTCCGTGTCGATTGCGAATGATGATTCCGTAAACCGGATCGTCGATGTCTTCGTGAAACGCTGCGCGAACGCGCACGTGGACGAGTTCGCCGCTCTCGACGAGTTTCACCGCGCGTCGTTCGCGGTTCAGCAGGTCGACGCGGACGATCTCGGCGTCGCGGTTTCCGTGTCGATAGGTGAACTGCGGAGTTGCCGTTTCCGGGATCTCGTTAGCCGTTGCGGCGGGCGATTTCTCGCGACGGATAGCGAGTTGACCTTCAGCGTACGCGGCCTCGCGGTCCATGATCAGTTTCTGATAACGATCGAGCACGTCGGCAGGAGCGCCATCAGCAGCCATCTGTCCGTTGTCGAGGAGAATCGCACGGCTGCAGAGCGCGCGAATCGCGCCGGGATCGTGCGACACGAAAAGGATCGTAGTGCCGTTCTCCTGCATCTCCTTGATCCGGTGCGTGCATCGATGCTGGAACACCGCGTCGCCGACTGACAATGCTTCGTCGACGATCAATATTTGCGGAGACGAGGCTATCGCCGTCGCAAAGGCGAGCCGGATGTACATGCCGCTCGAGTAAGTCTTCAGCGGTTGATCGATGAAATCGCCGATCTCCGCGAAACTCGTGATTTCCGGCAACAGTCGTTCGGTTTCCGACTTCGAGAGTCCCATCAAGGCGGAGTTCATGAAGATGTTTTCAATTCCGGTGAACTCCGGGTTGAACCCGGCGCCGAGTTCCAGCAGCGCGGCGATTCGCCCGTTATGCCAAACGGTGCCATGCGTGGGTTCGAGTGTGCCGGTGATGATCTGGAGCAGCGTCGACTTGCCGGATCCGTTCGGACCGATAATGCCGGTCGTAGTGCCTGCTTCCACTTCGAAACTGATGTTACTAAGCGCCCAGAATTCGCGGTGAGTCTTCCAACGGCCGCGCGTCAACGATTCTTTCAGTCGATCGACGGGCCGGTTATAGATGCGATATTGCTTCGCTACCGATTCGACGCGTATTGCTGCAGGCACGTCGGGGATTGTATCAGGTGAGATTAGTGTTTCCGCATGTTCAGCGGGCCGGCGGCCAACGGAAATTCCCCGGGAGCGGTCTATAGTTAGATAGCTGTCGCGGCGGATTTGACGGGTGCTTGCGGTCTGGAGGGGTTCTGCTTAAAATGGCCGTTCTTTAATCGCCGGTGCCGGCAATAATACATCACCTGCGAGCGACGCTGCTCAGCTCCCCGATGGCATCTAATCTACTCGGATTCGCGTCTTTATTGCGGAGGATTTCGTGAAGCAAGTTTTCTGGTTACTGTGCGCAAGCTTACTGTTTGTGCTCATAGGGGGATCAAGTGCCTCCGTCTCGGCGCAAACGCCGAGCGCAACCCCTGACGCTTTCGCCGTCCAAATCACCTCGAACCCGTCCGTGGCCTTCAATACCGCTCTTGGTGATATCTCAGCCAACGGCCGGTTCGTTGTTTTCGTTTCTAACGGCAATCATTCAACCCAAACGAACAGAAACAACCTCGACGGCAATCGCGAGATCTTCCTCCTCGATTACGCACAGCGACGCATCTTCCAGATCACTGACACGAGAAGCATTCCCAATCCGACACCGACACCGAGTCCAACGCCATCACCAACTGCGACGCCGACACCCAGTCCGACCGCAACGCCAACACCGACTCCAACACCGACGCCAACTCCAGAGGATCCTTCGACACTGAAGATTCAGATCGATAACCGGTCTCCAATGATCACGTTGGCGCCGACACTGGTTGGCGGCCAGCGTTCGTACATCATCGTGTTCACTTCGAACGCACCGGATCCGGAGTTTTTCAACGGCACCGAAGGCAATCTCGCACAGGACGCAAACTCCGAGATCTGGATCTACCGGCTTCCGCCCGTCGCTGACGTCGATCTGACTCTCGGTACCGATTTCGAACAAGACTTGACGGTAGGCGGCGACTTCTTCCAGGTCACGACCACGACACCGTCTCGTTTACCCACGCCGGGTACTCTGTCGGGCGAGGATGGACTCCCGAAAGCGGCGTTCTTTGCAGACGACAATCGCGAGCCAACCATCAACGACACCGGCACGATCATCGCATTTATTTCGACGCGCAATCACCGCGGAAGTACGGGTAACAACGACGGAAATCCCGAACTGTTTTTTTACGACATCGCGAGCGACACGATCAGTCAAGCTACCAGCACTCAGGATGCAACCGCCGGAATTGGATTGATCTTTCAAAGTAACCCCAATCTGTCTGCTGACGGATCGAAAGTGGCTTTCATGTCGAGCGCCAACCTTGCCACAAATAACGCAGACAATAACGCCGAGATCTTTTTCGCAGACGTGAACGCCTCGGGATCGGGAATCGCCAACATCCGTCAGGTTACGCGCACGCAAAATGGAACAGGCAACACAAACGCGTGGAGTCCCGGCCGTCGCTTGAGTCGCAACGGAGCGTTGCTGGCTTTCGAGTCGCGCGCCACGGATCCAAAATCGGGCGCTGTCGCGACCAGCAACTTCCTGGGAACTTTCGTCTACACGGTCGCGACCGACACGTTCATCGAGGTCGGAAACCGTCCGACGGCGCTGGCGGACATCACACACTTCCCAACGTTCACGGATTACGACAGTTCACTCGCGCCTGCGAGTTTGACCTTTGCGTCAGCACTGAACTTCCTTCCGGATGGATCGTTTCCGCCGCTGGCTGACGATGCAACCGGGTTGAATGCGTCACGAGCACCGCAGATATTCCTGACTGCGATTCCCACTTCGACGACAAACACTTTCGTTCGTCTGACACGCACACCGCTTGGACCACCGTTCCGCGGCTCACAATACGTAGCCAGCGAATCGCGCAAGCGAATGGCTTTCCTTCTCGACAGCGTTGAGTTTGGCGGCGGCAATAGCGATTTATCTCGCGAACTGTTCTACAACCTGAGTCCGCAAGTAACCGCGACTTCATCGGCAGCGCTCTCGTTCTTCACCGGCGCGAGCAACATGCCGGTTGCGACAGCGACACCGGTTCCGAGTCCGAGCCCAAGTCCGACGCCGACGCCGAGTCCAGTTCCCGGCCAGCCTCTCGGAGTGGCGCCCGGCGAACTGACGATCGTTCGCTCGACGGTTGCACTGGCGCCGTCGACCGTCATGGGCGCAGGAGGATCCGAAACTAAGCGCAGCCCGGCGTTGCCGATCGAGTTGAACGGAGTTTCTGTTTCGGTGGAGGGTTATGCGGCCGGACTGTATTTTGTCGGCAACGAAGAGAAACAGATCAACTTCGTCGTGCCGATCGCAAGTCCTCTGGGCCTGCGCAACGTCGTCGTTAACGTCCTCGACGCGGGCGCGAACACTGACACCACGTTCCGCGGATTGCTTCAGATCATCAGCGTCCAACCAGACATCTTCACCACGACTATGGATGCCGGTGGGCGCGCGGCTGCCTGCAACGTTACCAATACTTCCGTCTCAGGGTGCATAGGCGAGCCGTTTAGTGTCACGTCAACTGACGTGAGCGGCGCGACGGTACCAACCGTGATCCAATTGAGCGTGACCGGACTTCGCCTCGCTACTCCGGCTGAAGTCACCGTGACCGTCGGCACCACTGCGATCACCGCCGGCGCAATCCTGGCGGTCCAGCCGAATCGCGAAATGCCCGGTTGGGACATCATAAACTTCCAGTTGCCGGCCTCGTTGGCGGGTGCGGGAGACGTGCCTGTCGTTGTGACTGTGAACAAAAACGGCGTCACTACGTCCAGTAGACCGGCAGAAACAGCGCCGCGAATAACTATCAATTGATCCACCCAAATCCGCGTCTCCTCGTGACGCGGATTTTGGCGACTTTCGCAAAAAAGCGTGTTACCATTCGCCCGTTGCCCGGCTCCCCCAACGCAACGGTACCTACGGTTCGATTTAACTGGTCAGTCCTCGCCAGGTAACTAAATAATGCAGTCTCTCGTCGCCATAGTAGCGAGTGCGGCAATCTTTCTGGGCGGTGTTGGCCCAGGAGGAACTCCCGGTCCAGGAAGCCCTGGAGGTCCGGGAGGGAGACTCGAGATCCGTGATTCGTCCGAATACGTCGAACCCGCAGCCCAAACTTCACGTCGCATCCGTTGGCCCAGAAAGACAATCGAAGTCGCGTTCTCCACGTCGATGATGTTGCCCGGCACGAACATCAAGCCGGACAGCGACGTTGTCGGCGCAGCGCGGCGCGCACTCGCGCGTTGGTCCAGCCTGTCAAACATCAACTTCATCGTCGTATGGTCGGCGTCGACTTCCATTAGTCCGGCGGACGGTGGCGACGGTATCAGTTTGATCACGATTGCCGACACGATCGAGAACGAAGCTTTCAACTCCGATACGACTGCCGGACGCACGCGCGTCTTCTTCGATCCGGAAACCGGCACGATCGCCGAAGCTGACATCAGCATCAATCCTCGTCCGCGGACCGACGACGGCGCCGAAATACAGTTTTCCACCGACGGCACGCCCGGCACTTACGATCTCGAAGCAACGTTCACGCACGAAGTCGGACATTTGCTCGGTCTCGATCACTCCGCGATGATTGGTTCGACAATGCAGGGTCGCCAGGCTTTCAATGGCACGTTCGGTTTGCCCGCACTCACCGAACGCACGTTGAGTGAAGACGATCGACAAAAGATTCGCACGCTGTATGGTTCAAAGCAGCGCGTTGGCCGCATTGAAGGCAAACTCGCAGACAACCGCACGCCCGGCGCGCTCGTACCGTTGAGCGGCGTCAACGTTTGGGCCGAAAGTTTGACTACCGGGAAGGTTGTCGTGAGCGATGTATCAGCCGACGACGGCAGTTACAAACTGGAAGGCCTGGTGCCGGGGCAGTATCGCGTGATGGTGGCGTCGCGAACTGAAGAGGGCGTGGTGAGCGGGCCGCCGAAGTTTCGCAGTTTCGAAGTTTCAAACAAAGTGACGGTCAGACCCGACGACTTCAGTTCGCTCAACTATCACCTGGTGCCGCCGCAAGCGTCGGCCCTCAGTCCGACAGCTATCGGTCTCAACGCGGAACTCTCGACAGTGCCACTGCCGCTCGAACCCGGCAAACGCGTCAAGATTTTTGTCGGCGGAGAGGGCGTCGATCAGGTGCCGGGCACGAGCATCGTCATCAACTCGCCGTACTTCACGATCGATCCCGCCAGCCTGGTGCGCGAACAAATGAACGCGCCGTTTCCGGTGATCAGTGTGGACGTGCAGGTCGCTCCGAATGCGCCGTTTGGCGACTACACGATCCGCTTGCAATCGAACTCCGGCGAGATGGCGTTTGTGCCGGGCGCGATCACGATCGATCCGGCTGTCGCGTCGCCAATCGCAAATCCGGTTGACGATTCACGCTTCTTCGTCAGTCAGAACTTCGCCGACCTGACCGGCCGCACCGCCGATCCGGGGACGATCGAGAAACTCGCTGCACAGCTTGCGCAATGTGGTGTGAAGGTCGATTGTTTGCGCACCGCAAGACTCGACGTCGCGACGAACCTGCTTGCGAACGAGTTGCCATCAACCGCCTTGTTCCTGAGCGGCTTGTATTCTTCCTCACTCGGACGTCGTCCCAAGCTGACGGAGTTCGAGACGGATCGCGCAGTGCTGCTGAACGAAAAGGAAGATCAGGAACGCGGACGCATGGCGCTCGCAACCGCTTTCGTGCAACGACCGGAATTTCAACGTAAGTATCCGCTGACGATGAAGCCGGCGGAGTTTGTCGACGCGATTCTCGCGACCGTCGTGCAGGCGAACGGCGTCGATCTGTCGGCAAACAAAGACTCACTGCTCGGTCTGCTCGACGATCCGAACGCCGGACGCGCCGCGGTCCTCAACCGGCTCGCAACACAGTCAGAGATCGTCGACGCGCAGTACAATCAAACGCTCGTGATGTTTCAGTACTTCGCGTTCCTCAAACGCGATCCCGACGAAACGGGCTTCGCTTATTGGCTCGCGATGCTCAAGAACAAACCGCTGCGCGACGCCGGCGCCGCTCGCTCGCTGGTCTGCTCGTTTGTTAATTCTGAAGAGTACCAGTCTCGCTTCGGCATCCTCACGACCCGCACCCCCCGCGAATGTAATTAATCGTGTTAGCATTTAGCGGTTGAAAGAGAAACTACTCTCGTACCTGGTGTGTCCAGCCTGCGATGCGGCTCTCGACCTGTCTGTTTCACAGAACGAAGCATCGGAGATCATGGAAGGCGAACTGCGTTGCACTGCCTGTGCTTCCTCGTTTCCGATCACTCGCGGCATTCCACGTTTCGCTGAACTGGCCCACATCGAAACCGATAAGCGGGCGACTGCCGAGAATTTCGGTTGGCAGTGGCGCCACTTTGTCGAGGCAGATCAGCGCTACGCCGAACAGTTCCTTGGCTGGATCGCGCCCGTCACGCCGGAGTTTTTCCGCGACAAACTCGTACTCGAAGGCGGATGTGGCAAAGGACGTCACACTCAACTCGCCGCGCAATGGGGCGCGCGTGAAGTTGTCGGGATCGATCTGAGCGAGGCGGTCGAAACTGCGTACGCGGCGACGCGTGCGTTGCCAAACGCGCACGTCGTGCAAGCGGATATTTACCGGTTGCCGTTGCGGCGCAAGTTTGATTACGCGTTTTCCGTGGGCGTGCTGCATCATCTGCCCGATCCGCGTCAGGGGTTTTTCTCGTTGGCGTCGAAGGTTGTACGCGGTGGGCACGTATCGGCGTGGGTTTACGGGGCGGAGAACAACGAGTGGATCGTCCGGCTCGTGAATCCGGTGCGTGAAAAGATCACGTCGCGTATCGATCAGCGGGCGTTGTTGCACCTGTCGAAGATTCCGGCGGCGGGCATGTTTCTGGCGACGAAGTTGATCTATGGACCACTGAACCGCCGCGGATCGACGCTCGGTCAGTATCTGTTCTACAACGATTATCTCAGCGCGATCGCGCCGTTTGGCTGGCGCGAGCAGCATCTGATCGTGTTCGATCATCTTGTGGCGCCGACTGCGTTTTACATATCGCGTGATGAGTTTGAAGAGTGGTGGCGCGAACTGGGTGCGGCTGACGTGACGATCACGTGGCATAACAAGAACAGTTGGCGCGGGTTTGGTGAGATTGTTTGATCTATGTACGCGGAGCTCGTTTACACATTTGCGAAACGGGAACTGTTGGGTCGTTACAAGGGCTCGGCGCTGGGCATCGCGTGGGCGGTGCTGACGCCCGTCGTGATGATTACCATCTTCACGTTTATCTTCGCCGGGATCTTTGGCGCGCGGTTCGGCGCGAGCGATTCACACTGGGACTACGCGTTGTACCTGTTCTGCGGGTTGTTGCCCTGGACCATGTTTCAGGAATCAGTAACGCAATCGGCCAGCACGATCATCATTCACGCCAATCTCGTGAAACGCGTCGTCTTTCCGCTTGAAACACTGCCGGCGGCGCAGGTGTTTGCAGCGCTTGGGAACCAGTTGTTCGCAACTATTGGATTGTTGATCGCGACGCTCGTGATTCAACGCGAGTTGCATCTGACGACGCTGTGGCTGCCGGTGTTGTTGCTTCCGCAGTTGTTGTTTGCTCTTGGTGTCGCGTGGTTGATCGCTTCGCTCGGCGTGTTTCTGCGCGACATCGCGCAGGGAATCACGTTGTTGCTGATGGCGTGGATGTACCTGACGCCGATCATCTATCCCGAATCGATCGTTCCCGAGCGTTTTCGCACACTCATCAACATCAA
>JAICGQ010000229.1 GCA_025923035.1 Pyrinomonadaceae bacterium
CCAAGAAACCCGCAACGAAAACCAAAACCCAATGCCGTCGACGATTCCGGTTCGTAGAAGAACGACGCATCGTTCAAACGCAACTTATCGAGCGCGTCGCGAAGCTCTTCGTACTGCGCAGTGTCCACCGGATAAAGTCCGGCAAACACCATCGGCTTGATCTCCTGATAACCCGGAAACGGTTGCAGCGTGGGCCGCGCAGCTTCGGTGATCGTGTCGCCGATCTGCACGTCGGCCACAGCCTTGATCGACGCCGTTAGAAAACCGACCTCGCCCACGCCCAACTCTGAAATTGGCGTTGGTGTCGGACGATTTACGCCGAGCGTTTCGACATAGTAATCGCGGCCTACGTTGAAGAACCGGATCTTCATCCCCGGACGAATCGACCCGTCAATCACACGGAAGAGCACGATCACGCCGCGATACGAGTCGTACCACGAATCGAAGATCAGCGCTTTCAGCGGCGCATTCGGATCGCCTTTCGGCGACGGAATGTCGCGCACGATCGCTTCGAGCACTTCGCCGACGCCTTCGCCGGTTTTCGCGCTCGTGAAGATCGCGTTGTGAGTTTCCAATCCGATGAAGTGTTCGATCTCTTCGACGGCCCTCTCGGGTTCGGCGCCGGGCAGATCGATCTTGTTGATTACCGGAATCAGTTCGAGGTTGTTTTCGATGGCGAGGTACGTGTTCGCGAGTGTCTGCGCTTCGACGCCCTGTGAGGCATCGACGATCAGCAACGCCCCTTCGCACGCCGACAGTGAACGCGAGACTTCGTAAGAAAAGTCGACGTGACCGGGCGTGTCGATCAGGTTCAAAACATACGACTGACCGTCGCCGGCTTTGTAATCGAGCCGGACTGCGTGGGCCTTGATCGTGATACCGCGTTCACGTTCGAGGTCCATGTTGTCGAGCACCTGGGCTTCCATCTCGCGCTCGGACAGGGCGCCGGTTAATTCGAGCAGGCGGTCGGCGAGCGTCGACTTGCCGTGATCGATGTGCGCGATGATCGAGAAATTGCGAATGCGAGACGGATCCATTTTTTGTGCTTAGTACTTAGAACTTTGTGCTTTTACCAAATACAAAGTACCAAGCGCCAAGCACAAAACACAAAAGCACAATAAGGCGGGTACCTGATTCTTAATCGAGATGCTCGTTTACGTAAGCGCGACCTTTTTCCGGTGTGTTCATGGATGCCACCCATTGATAGTTTCGCACTCCCCAGGGGCCATGAGCATCAATAAACTCTGCGTACTTGTTGCCGGGCGTGAAGTCTTCATCAACGATCCCGATCTTCACCCAAACCCGCCGCTGCAACTCCAGATCGCCAGTCACAGCCGCCGCCTGAAACAGCTTGTGCTTATCGTCATCCGACATATCGTCGGCGCTCGACGATGATGACGAGTTGGTCGAATCGTCGTTGGTATTCTCGTTAGCGTTCTCGTTGCTGTTCTCGTTGCGGTTGAGGTTGTAGTTGTAATTGTTATTGTAATTGGCGTACCGATCATAAGACGTACGATACGCGAAGTACCAAATCAACACGCCCGCGACTGCGACCACGATCAATCCCAAACATCCGGCGCCGCCGCAACCGAGTGCGATCTTCTGATTCCGAGTCATTTGTTTTGCTCTCTTTTCAGATGGACTGAACGAACGATTTTAGAATTAAGAAACGAGTTAGTGTCACCGCGTTTTCATCCAGCGGACGCATTCTTCCAACTGCCGCCGCATCGTGGCGGCGTCGGCGTGATGAATCTCGCCGTGGCCCGGCAATACCCACTCAAACTGATACTGCAGAAGCTTTTCCATGGAACGGATCTGTTCCGGCCACGAGTACCAGGCGACGCTGCGAAACGCCGTCAGCGCATTTCGTTTTGACGAGCCGGCGAGGTGATCGCCGGTGAACAGAAACCGGTTTTGATACAGAAACACCATGTGTCCGCGAGTATGCCCCGGTGTTGGGATCGCCAGCAGATCCCGATCGAGTCGGATCGACTCGACGCCGCTGACGATACGTTCAACTCCATGCCGCGCCGCGCCGTCGTCCGCATGCATGATTCGCTCGCAGCCGTAGCGTTCGTGAAACAAACGGTGATCGGCCACGTCGTCCTTGTGAGTCAACAGCATTTGACTGATGCCGCCCATCGCATCGAGCCGTTTGATCAATTGCGTGGCAAAGCGAGGCGAGTCGATCAGCACGTTGCCGCCTTCATCGGCGGGCCGCCTAACGAGATAACTCCAGGCGCCGAAACTATCTTCAGAAGTGAAGCCGCAGAAGTAAACGTTGTCCGCGAGTTGAAATGGAAAGGCGTCGATGCCGATGTGCGCGTCGTGTTTTTCGGTCGAACCAATCGATCCGGTCGGGCAAGCCACCAGCGCCATCATTGCCTGACGCGTTTCGTCGCTGGTCTCGGGCTGGTGATGGACGCTGCATTGATCGCCGTGGTCGCGAAAGATCGCGGGCGCGAGTTGAGTACAGGTGTCGCAGTCGATGCAGGTGGAATCTACAAAGAAATCTCCCGGCACATTCTCGGGTAAACGCTGTTGCAGGCTTGCCATTGATAAGGCACAGATCGCACAGAGCAAGGCTAAATGTCAAATTCGTTGATCAACCGGTGCAGGTAGGAGCGACTGATGCCGAGTTTCCTGGCGGCGGCGACTTTGTTGCCCTCGCTTTGAAGTGCATTCACGATCATGCGCTTCTTCAGCGCTTCGACAGCGCCTTCGAGCGTCGACTCGTCGCCGGTGCGTGCGCCGGGAAGCACACGCAGCATCTTTTCCGGAACGAATTCGAGTCCGAGCACTGAATTGCTGCTGAGCACGACGAGGCGTTCGATGAGATTTTCGAGTTCGCGAACGTTGCCGGGCCATTCGTATTCCTGCAACACCTCGATCAATCCCGGTTCCAGCTCGGGCGTGGGTTGGCCGTATTTTGCTGCCGAGGCGGCAGCGAAGTGTGCGGCAAGCAGCGGAATGTCGTCCTGTCGTGCGCGCAACGGCGGCAGCGTCAACGGCACGACATTCAGCCGGAAGAAAAGGTCCTGTCGAAAACGCCCGGCGGCGACTTCCTTTTCGAGATCGCGATTGCTGGCGGCGATCAATCTGATGTCGACCGTTAAAGTCTTGGTTCCACCGACGCGCTCAAACTCACGTTCCTGCAAAACGCGCAACAGTTTCACCTGCACCGCCGCACTCAGCTCGCCAATCTCGTCGAGGAAAAGCGTGCCGCCGTTTGCGAGTTCGAAACGGCCTTTGCGCGTTTGTGTCGCGGAGGTAAACGCGCCTTTCTCGTGACCAAACAACTCAGACTCGATCAATGTCTCCGGCAGCGCGGCACAACTCACTGCGACAAACGGTCCCGTCGCACGCGGACTTTCCTGATGAATCGCGCGCGCCAGCATTTCTTTACCGGTGCCGTTCTCGCCGCACAACAACACGGTCGCGCTGGTGGCCGCGGCGGATCGCGCCTGTTTCAACACGCGTTCCAACGCCTGACTGCCGCCGAGTAAATGCGTGAATCCCGGCGGACGCGACAACTCCTCGCGCAAACGCCTGTTTTCGATCTCGAGCTGCCGCATCCTCGCGGCCTGGCTGACGATGTGCAGCAGTTCACCGGCGTCGAGTGGTTTTTCGAAGAAACCGTAGGCGCCGCGTCTGACCGCTTCGAGTGCCGCGCGCTTCGAGTCGCTGCCGGTGATCACGACCACTTGCAGCGGCGGATCCTGGGCGCGCGCGACGTCGATCAGCGCCAGCCCTTCGCCGATGTCGTCGACATGCGGCGGCAGGTGGAGATCGCTAACCACGACCTCGATTTCTTCTTCGTTGATCAGCGCGCACGCTTCGTCGCGTGATGATGCCTGGAGGACGTGATAGTCAGAAGCCAGGGCCCAGTACAGTCCACTTCGCACAGCGTCGTCGTCATCGACAACGAGAACGGTACCCTTCGGCTCTGATTGCATACTCATTTCCGGTTACTTTCCACACAGTAGTGCACCAACCACACGCACGCTTGGCGACACCTGGGCAGGTACGACGTCTAAAGAGGAACCAGCGTAACGGGCATGCTTAAAGAAGGAATTGCCGCACCCCTTCTTGGTTACGCCTGTCTTTGTGTGGCCGATGGTAGCACGACGCGAAATGTGGTTCCAGCGCCCTCTACGGAATGCACATCGATTGTGCCTCCGCTCGCGCGCACCACTTCGCGGCACGTGTACAAACCGAGTCCAATCCCGTTTTTCTTTGTGGTGGAAAAAGGACGAAAGAGCCGGTTCTCGATAAACACGCGACTCATTCCGGGCCCGGTATCGCTGATTGAGAACGATGGCGCGCCGCTCGTTGTGTAACCGGCTTCGATCGTGAGAGTGCCGCCCGGTTCGACCATCGCTTCGAGCGCGTTGAGTACGAGGTTTTCGATTACTTCTTCAATTCGCGCCTCGTCGGCGAGCGCGTTGACGCTTTCCGGCAGGCGCAAAACGATGCTGTGTTTCGTGCGCAGCGGTTCGGCCGTCATCGCGCTGACGCGTTTGAGAATGGGAACGAGATCGATGTTTTTCGGACGTTTGTGTTCACCGCTGAGGCTCGTCAAGGGGCGGCTCAAGCGCGCGACGATGGCTTTTAGTTTGTCGGTGGCGTTCGTAAGTCCTTTTAGTGCGTCGGTGCGGAACTGCGGATTGTCGAAGTGACGCTCCATGTTACCGACCGTCAGCGACAACGCTTCGATCGCGTTCTTCAGATCGTGCGTGAGCATGGCTGAGAGTCTGACGAACGACTCAAACTGCCGCGACTCCGCTTCGCGTGCGACCTGCGCGCGTAAACGTTCGGTGACGACGTTGATGTTGTCGGCGATCGCGCGAGCGTCGTCGCTGGATTTCAACATGATGCGGCGGTCGAGTTCGCCTTGCGCGATAGCTGAAAGATCTTCGGTGACGCGCTCGATGCCTTGTGAACGTTGTTGGACGTGACGATTGAGAATGAACGCAGCGAGCAACGCGGTGAGCAATGCGATGGCGAAACCGACGCCGCCCCACAGCCGCGCGTCCGATAGTAGTCCCGAACGATTGCGCATGACTGCTACCGACACGTTGAGTCGCGGGATCGGAGCGTAGGCCGCGACATAGCTGGCGCCTTTGTTGGAGCGAAACTCACGCAAACCGTTCTCGTTCGCTGACATTGAAGCGGCGATCGCGTCGAAACCGGGAACTGCTTCGGTTGCGGGTCGGAGTTTGAGCCAGCGATCGGAGTGGTAGACCACTTTTGCCGAGCGATCGAGAACGACGACGATCGAGTTTTCGGTGTTGCCTGAACTCGCGCGCGCTTCGAGTCCGCGTGACGCAGTCGAGAAGATCGATTCGAGATCGAGCACGCCGACGAGCGCGCCGTCGTTGCCGCTGCCGCTTTCGTTGTGGATCGGGACGGTGTATTCGAGAGACGCTGCTGTGGTCGGCAATGTGCCCGGACGGTCGAGCAGCACGTTTCCTTTCGCGGTCCAGATCCGGTCGTCGGGTTGAGGGATGTTTTTCGGAATGGCGTTGCTCTTGTCCCAGTTTTCCCACTGCGTGTTGGGCGTTCCAAACCAGAGTGGATGGCGATTGCGATCGAACAACGCCAGGCCCTGGAAATGGCTGCGCAGGTCGAGAACGGATTTGAGACTCGTGCTGGAACTTTGGTTTTGTTGAGTGCCGCTTTCCGCGACGGCCTGCTGGATGTTGCGCTGCAGGGCGAGACGCAACATCGCGTTTTCCTGATCGCGAAGCACTTCAACCACGCCTGCGCTGAACGAGTTGAGATCTTCCTGGACGATCGCGCCGACAGTCGCATCGACCGCACGAAATCCATTCCAGCAATTGAGGCCGGCGAGCAGCAACAACGGCGCTGCGCACAGGGCAAAGTAGGTGAGAAACGGCTTGCGTCGAAGAATCATGTCACTGCCAATTGGCGATTGCCAATTCCCGATTGGTTGCTCCCGATGTGGATCGCCGAGTTGCCAATCGCCGATGCGTTGGTCCGACGTTTAGCTTAAGAGCTGATGACCGCAGGTGCTAATTGGCAATTGGCAATTAGCAACCGGCAATGTCTAAGCTCGCTGGCGGCCGAACTCGGCGAGGAGCGGAGCGAGCGTGTCGATGATCAGATCGTGAGCGGCGCCGCTGCTCGCCACGAGTCCATTGCGATTCTGAACGTCAGGAACGTTGTAATTCAGCGGTTCGCCAAACAGGTCAGTCATCCGGCCGCCGGCTTCAGTCAGGATCAACTGCGGCGCGCAAGTGTCCCACTGTTTCGTTCGCGGCGAAAGATGGATGTAAAGATCACACTGCGCCTCGATTAATAACCCGACCTTGATCCCGACCGATCCGCGTTGCACTTCTTCACGAAAACCGAACCGCTGCACGACCTTGTTCATGCGTGAACTGCGGTGCGATCTGCTTGCCGCCAGACGCATGTCCGAAAACTGTCGCACATCGGAAACGCGTGCCTTTTCTGGTTCGAACTGCGGCCGCTCGATCCACGTCCCTTCACCTCGGACAGCTCGATAAAGCACACCAGTCGACGGCAGGTAAACAACAGCGACGACAGGTTCACCGTCTTGCGCCAGCCCGATCTGCACTGCGAAATCGCCGTTGCCGGCGATGAATCCGTTCGTTCCGTCGAGCGGATCGACCAGCCACACGCGCGATTTGTCGAGTCGCCGCGAAGTATCGACCGACTCCTCCGCCAGAATTCCATCGCCTGGAAACTCGCGTTGCAAACGCGTGACGATCAATTCGTTCGCGATACGATCCGCTTGCGTGACCGGTTCGGAATCGTCGTCGAAGTTCTTCTGTTCGATATCGATTGGACCCTGGTATTGTTCGAGAATCGCAGCGCCGGCAGTTCGCGCAAGTTCCACCGCGACGTCAAGTTCGTGCTTAAGTTGAGACATCAATGTTCCTGAGTTCCTGTCGGGCGGCGTCGCGGACCGTCGCGATCGTAAGCTCTATATCAGACCTGGTGGTGCGAAAGTTAGTGATACACGCGCGCAGGGCGAAACAACCATTTACCGTCGCATTCGACAGGTACGCGCGTCCGCCGGTTTGCACGCGACTCATGACGCGCTCGTTCAACTGATCCAGACGCGGATCCGACGTCTTCCATCCCGCCGGAACGTATCGGAAACAACAGATACTCAACTCGACCGGAGCCAGCAGTTCGAAATCCTCCGCCGCGAAAACGAGTTCACCCATGTATTCCGCGAGCGCGATGTCCTGGCTGACGGCTTCGGCGATGCGGCGCGAACCGTAGTAACTGAGCGTCAGCCACACTTTCAAGGCGCGAAATCGCCGCGATAGTTCAACGCCGTAATCCCAGTAAGCAAACGCTTCGTCGTCGCTGTGGCCGTGGACCTTGATGTAGTCGGCGTCTTCAGTGGTGAACGTCGCGTTGACGGGAGCCGGATCGCGAAACAGCAAACACCCGGCATCGACCGGAACGTAGAGCCACTTGTGTGGATCGAGTGAAACTGAGTCCGCGAGTGCGAGACCGCGAAACAGATGCTTCTTGCGTGTGTCGAGTATGCCCGGCGCGCCGTACGCGCCATCGACGTGAAACCAAAGATCGAGCTCTTCTGCAACCAGGCCGATGTCTTCAAGCGGATCGACGACACCCGTGTTGACGGTTCCGGCGCTCGCCACGACGCAGCACGGCCGCAAACCGTCGCGACGATCGCTTTCGATCTGTGCGCGCAACGAATCGACACGCATTCGTCGCCGTTCGTCGCAGGCCACGACGTGTACCTGATCGCGTCCGAGGCCGAGAATGTCTGCGGCTTTCGCAATCGACATGTGCACTTCTTCCGACGCGTAAACAATCAGCGGCGCGCCTGCGTTCCACAACCCTTTCCGCGACACTTCGCCGCCTAAACTGCGGCGGCTCGCGACGAGCAGCGCAATCATGTTCGCCATCGAACCACCGCTTGTCAGCAGACCGCTCGCCTGCGGGTCGTATTCGATCAACGACCCGAGCCAACGAACCACGAGTCGTTCGAGTTCGGTTCCCGCCGGACCGGAACGCCAGCACGTGATGTTCGCATTCAAAGCGCTCGCGATCAGATCGGCATACGCACCGATCGGCGTCGATGGCGACGCGACGTAGCCGAAGAACCGCGGATGACCATTGTGCCTGCTCAGATCGAAAAGCGTGCGGCACTCGTTCAGCAAACGATCGAGCGGAACACCGTCGCGCGGAAGATCGAGATCGAG
>JAICGQ010000230.1 GCA_025923035.1 Pyrinomonadaceae bacterium
AGCCCAACTTCGACGAATGGAAACGGAGACGCGATTGGCGACTATTCAGTTGTTTCCAGCATTGAGGTTGGATATCGCGGTTTAAGCGTCGATGGAGATCACAACAAGTATCGCAGCGATTTGAATTACGGCGTCGGGCCGCGTCTCTTTGATACGAGCTTCTTCCTGAAGGCGAAAGATGGTCATAACGGCGGGCTGTTCGATAGTTTTCTCATAACGTCGACGGGGTGGGGAGCAGATCCGCACGGGCAAATGCGACTCAGCGTCGAGAATCCAAAGTGGTATCGCTTCGACGCTTCCTATCGTCGCTTTGAATACTTCAGGTTCCTGAACACACTCGCGAATCCAAACTGGATCTTCAATCCAACGACGTTCAATGTGCCGCCGAACCCGGTCACCGGGGAGCATGGTATGGATACGCGGCAGCAGTTGGGAGATTTCGATCTCACCATTCTGCCGAAGAACGACCTCATCAGGTTCAACGTCGGATTCTCACCCGAGCGTTACAGCGGACCGGCGTTCACTAACTATCACGTCGGCGGAAACGAGTTCATCCTGCTCTCCGAACTGCGTTCGCGTGCCAATGATTACCGTTTCGGCGCGGACGGCTCGATTGGTCCAATCGACTATTCGTTCATGCAGGGCTTTCGCCATTTCCGCGACGATAGCTTCGTCAATTCCGGCGCGAATCCCGGCATCAACCTGAATCCGACAACAGCACACCTGACGACTTTTCATCGCGATGAACCAACTCGCGGAAAGGTCAACTATACCCGTTTGAGCTTGCACACTTTGGTGGCCAAGCGACTCGACCTGACGGCCCGATATATTTACAGCAATGCAAAATCCAACTCAGTTTTTAGCGAGGGATTTACGGGCGTCAATTGGAATCCGCGAGTCACAGGCTTTCCACCGACACCACCGAATGCGACGCCGAATACGCTCAATCTTGGCACGTATACGATCGGGCAGGACGTCGAACGCCCAAATCACATCGGCGATTTCGGCGTCACCTGGCTCGTGTTCGATCGACTACGACTGTCGAACACCTTCCGCATCGAAGACTTCGAGATCAACGGGCTCGGCTCGTTCAGCGACTTCTTCTCGATAACGCGTCCGATCACAGGCGGCACGAGGACTGACACCGTCGGCTTCAACAATCTTCCCGTCAATGTGATCACGGGCTATCGCAAGTACCTGAACACCGTCGAAGGCGATTATGCATTCAACAATCGCCACTCGATACATCTTGGCTATCGCTACGGTCACCGGCGCATCGAGAACTTCTTCAGCGGTTTTAACTTCGGTTCCAACGGCGCACTGCCCACGCCGCCTACATCGACGGATCAATCAGAGCAGGAAAACAACACGCACGCGATTCTCGCAGGGTTCAAGTCGCGGCCGGCTACGAACTGGACCATCTTCTTCGATATGGAGCATGGCACGGCGGACAACGTCTTCTCGCGTCTCGGCAATTACGACTACACCTACATTCGCGCCAAGACGAGATACGCCGTCACCAACCGCCTGTCGATCAATCTTGCCGTCATTACGAGAAACAACGCGAATCCCTCGGAGATTGCGGGCGTGTCGCTCGAAGACTTCGGCGTTAGTATCAAGTCGCGAGTGTTCACCTCGGCAGTTGACTGGACCGCGAACCCACGGTTCTCGGTCCACGCCGGCTACAACTACAACTGGGTCAACAGCAATGCCGTGGTCAACTATTTCTTCGAGGGCATAAACCATCCGGAAGGCCGCAGTCTCTACTACATGCGGAACAACTTCTTCTATGTTGACACGGTGACCCAGGTCGCCCGACGCGCCACGTTGTTCCTCAGTTATCGCATCAACAAAGACGAGGGGCAGGGATCGCGCGTCTCTGATCCGCGCGGCAATCCCGGTTTTCTGGTGACGTCGTACCCGATGAGTTTTCAGTCACCGGATAGCCGGCTGGCGATCAGGCTGCATCGGCGACTCGACTGGAACATTGGCTATCAATACTACAACTACAACGAGAGTGTGCTGGTTGGCCCACGGCCGCAGAACTACCATGCGCACTTGCCATACACGTCGTTGCGTCTTTACTTCGGACGGCGCGAGTAAGGTCTTAATGAATTTGGTTGAGGTGATTTCATTATGAAACTAAGAGCGATCACGGTTGGGACTTTCGCGACTGCACTGATCTTCGGCGTCATAGCCATAGCCATCGCGTCTTCGACGCCGAAGGTCCAGGAACCCTCAGACACTGCCGCGTATTACAAATCGAAGTGCGTCATGTGTCATGGCAAGAAAGCGGAGAAGAAGTTCGACACGACCTTATCTGACGAGCAGCTCGTGGAGATTGTGTTGAAAGGCAAGAAGGCCGAGAAGCCGCCACACATGCCTGGCTACGCAGAAAAAGGCGTCACCGCCGATCAAGCCAAAGCCTTCGTCGCACACATGAAGCAACTAAAGGCTACTCCTTAAAACTCGCCCCAGACGAGAACAATTGATGAATGAGGAGGCGAAACCCGGGCCAGGTGTTCGCGGGTTAATACAAAACTACGTTAGCTTCGTCGGGCTGGTGATCATGTTCACCGCCCTGGCGTGCATCGTTCTGCTGTTCGTCATCGACCTCACACAACGTACGGAGAATCCTTACTTCGGCATCGTCACTTACGTACTGCTTCCCGGTGTTCTGATCCTTGGCCTCGCAATCGTCATCATCGGAATAATCCGTGAGCGCAACCGACGGCGTTTGTCGCCCGATTCAGAGCTCAGCCCGTATCCCAAGATCGACTTCAACGACGCGCGCCAGCGTCGTGTCGCGACATTGCTGCTGATCTCGAGTTTTCTGTTCGTATCGATGAGCGCCTTCGGCAGTTACAAGGCGTACCACTACACGGAGTCCGTTGAGTTCTGTGGCCAGACTTGTCACACCGTGATGAAGCCTGAATTTGTTGCGTTTCAGGTTGCGCCGCATGCGAAGACCAGGTGCGTCGATTGTCACGTTGGCTCAGGCGCGCAGTGGTACGCGCGATCGAAGCTGGCCGGCACTCGGCAGTTAATCTCGCTCGTCCTGGGCAATTACTCGCGGCCGATTCCGACGCCGGTCCACAACCTGCGGCCCGCCGATCAAACGTGCGGGCATTGTCACTGGTCCGACAAGTTTCACGGCGCAAAACTCAAGACGTTCAATCACTACGCGTACGACGAACAGAACACGCATCGTCAGATACGCATGCTGATCAGTGTCGGTGGCGGCAACCCGAAAACCGGGCGCGTCTCCGGTATTCATTGGCACATGAATACCGCTAACGAAGTCACGTTTATCTCGACCGACGAGCAGCGCCAGGTGATCCCGTGGATTAGCGTGAAGGACCGGCAGGGCAATGTGACTGAGTACTACGATCGCCGGCGTGCGCTCACGCCGGACCAGGTTGTGAGCTCGAGCAAACGCGTAATGGACTGCGTTGATTGTCACAACCGTCCGGCGCACATTTACGTGCCGCCTGATGTGGCCATCGATCAGGCGCTTGCATCAGGCAAGCTGGATCCTTCGCTGCCGTATCTGAAACGACAGTCGGTCGAGGTTTTGAGCCGGCAGTACAACACGACTGACGAAGCAGTGAAGGCGATCGCCGCGCATTTGCAACAGTTCTACCGGACGAACTACGCAGCCGTGTATTCGGAAAAGAATGCGTCGATCGTGTCTGCAATCGGCGAGGTCCAACGAATCTTCCAGACCTACACGTTTCCCGAGATGAAGACTGATTGGCAGACGCACCCGAACAACATCGGCCATCTTTACTTCAGCGGTTGTTTCCGTTGCCATGACGGGGAACACGTAAGCGACACCGGGAAGGTCATACGCAACGACTGCAACGTCTGTCATACAGTGCTGTCGGATTCCGCTGGTCCACGTGCGTCCGTGAAGTCGGAATCGTTCCAACATCCCGTGGACCTCGGCGGTCTCGCGAACCGCAAGTGCGAGAGTTGCCACAAAGCTAACGAACCGTTCAAACATCCCGTAAACCTCGGTGACATCTCCGACTTTCAGTGCGTGGAGTGCCATCCGCGAGAGTGATCCCGCGCAACCTCGAGGATTTATAAGTGACGACTGCTGCCTGGATGACACTGGGCCTTCTGATCGCAACGATCGCGTTCCTTGTGTGGAACAAGCTTCCGATCTGGCTTGTGTTCATCGGGGCGATAACAGTTGCAATGACACTGCGGCTCGCATCGCCTGCGGATCTGCTCAAGGGCTACAGCAATACCGGCGTGATTACGGTGGCAGCGCTTTATCCGGTCGCCGCCGGCATGTATGCGACAGGCGCAATTTCGCTGTTGACTGAGTGGGCGGTCGGGCTGCCGAAATCGCTGGCGATCGCACGCGTAAAGATCTTTGTTCCGGTCGCATTTGCGAGCGCTTTTCTCTACAACACGCCACTCGTCGCGATGATGATTCCGGCTGTGCGCGACGTCACCCGCCGCACCGGATTAAATGGTTCGAAACTATTCATGGGCCTGAGTTACATCGCGCTCCTCGGTGGAACGATCACGCTGATCGGTACGTCCGTGAATTTGATCATCGCCGGATTGGTCTCCGACGCAGTGGCTGCCGGTCAGTTGTCGGGGGTTGGTCCAATCGGCTTTTTCACGCCCGCGTTAATCGGCGTACCGGCAACGATCGCTGGTCTCATCTACATGATGACGATTGGTTCTCGTTTGCTGCCGGACAGGGCTGCCGGGCAGACAGGCGTTGAAAAGCGAACTTACCGCACCGAGTTTCGTGTCGATGATTCAAAGCTGAATGGAAAGACGCTGGACCAGGTCGGTTTGGCCCGGCCGGTTGGTTTCACTCTTGAATCGCTGACACGGAACGGCACGTCGTTACAACCGGCGCCGTCGGTCACGCTTCAATCAGGAGACTTGCTGGCCTTCTCCGCGCCGGCAGACGTGTTGCCGGGTTTATGGACCACGCTCGGCCTGGTCCCGGCGTACGCAACGAAGATGTTCAGCCAGCGACACGAGCACCAGCTTGTCGAGGTGGTCCTGTCGGCTCGTTCACCCGCGATTGGTCACAAGGTTGGCGACCTGCCGCTTCCAGACAGTCCGTTTCAAATGATGCTCGTGGGAGTGTCGCGACATGGCAAGGCGCCGCAGGAACCACTGTCTGAGTTTCATCTCGAAGCAGGTGACGCGGGCGTCGTCGAAGTCGATGATGCTTTCTTTTACGAGAACCGGCGCGAGACAGATTTCATTCTCACCAAGAGACTGGAAGGCTTTCGCGTGCAGCGGATCGATCGCGCGCTTGTTGCGCTCGTGATCACGGTGGCAATGATCGTGCTCGCGGCGGTTGGAATCCTGACGATGCTCAACGCTGCCCTGCTCGCTGCCATGGCGATGCTGTTGGGTGGTTGTTTGACCATCGATCGTCTCTGGAAAAGCGTCGACTGGCAGACGATCGTCATTCTGGGCGCGGCGATCGGTCTCGAAGCCGCCGTGACGGGAAGTGGTCTCGCAGGGAGGATTGCGGGTTTGTTCGGCGCGATAGGCGGCGGCAGTCCGATGATGGCATTGGCCGCCGTTTACATCGGAACGGTCCTGTTGACGAACATGATCTCGAACGTTGCCGCGGCGGTGTTGATGTTCTCAGTTGCGGTGTCGTTGTCGAGCAGTCTCGGCGTGAGTTTTCTTCCGTTTGCGATGGTGCTGATGAGTGGCGCCTCGCATGCGTTCATCAATCCCGCCGGTTTCCAAACCAATCTGATGGTCCAACAGCCAGGCGGCTACGTTTTTTCCGACTACGCCAGGGTGGGTATTCCACTCACGTTGATCGTCGGAGCTGTGGTGTTGCTGCTGGCGCCGGTTGTTTATGAGTTTTAGGTTTGAAGGAGCTGTGTCCAAAAGTTAATTAACCGCAGCGGCGTTGATACGGCTGCAGGCCAATAATTTTGAGAAGAGCTTTCCCCAATACGAAAGAGCTTTCAATACGAGTGAACTTTCAACAAGAAGATGAGTTATGTCGACAGCAGACCACGCAGTTTCTGATCCGCGCGAGCACGCGCACACTGGTCTCGGATCGCCGCGAGGTCCGCTACAGATCTTTCTGCGAAAGCCGATCAACTGGCTGCTGTTGTTCATTCCGCTGACTGTCGTGCTCGAGCACGTGGCCCATGTCTCGGCGCCAGTGCTTTTCTTCATGGCGGCGGTGGCGATCGTTCCAATCGCGGCGCAGATCGTGAGTGCGACGGAACAACTCGCGGTGCGCACAGGCGATGCGATCGGTGGCTTGCTAAATGCCACGTTCGGTAACGCGCCGGAGTTAATCATCGCGTTTGTCGCTTTGAAGGCGGGATTACTGGAGATGGTCCGAGCTTCACTGGTCGGTGCGATACTCGCCAACCTGTTACTCGCGCTGGGTGTTTCATGTTTGCTGGGCGGTACCCGCTATCACGAGCAGCGTTTCAATCCGACGGCAGCGCGGGCTTACAGCACGATGATGTTTCTCGCTGCGGTGAGCATGACGGTTCCAAGCGCCTTCAGTCGCGTGTTTGGACCAAACGAAGTGATTCGCCAGGAACAGTTTCTGAATATCGGCATCGCCGTTCTCCTGCTGATCGCTTACGCACTTTACATTCTCTTTTCGTTGCGCACGCACACGGCCTCTTTCGCGAGCGTTGATACCGAGGAAGTAGAGCATCACGAGGGCCTCTGGTCCGTGCCGCGTGCGGTAATCACTTTGCTCGCGGCGTCGGTGTTGGCGGCTTGGATGAGTGAGATCCTTGTCGGCGCGGCGGAAGAAACAGGCAAGGCGCTGGGCATGTCGCAACTGTTCATCGGCATTGTTTTTGTCGCGATCGTCGGCGGTGCAGCCGAGAGTGGATCCGCAATCGCAATGGCACGAAAAAACAAGATGGACTTGTCGGTGGGAATCGCATTCGGAAGTTGTATTCAGATCGCGTTGTTCGTTGCGCCGTTACTCGTGCTGGCAAGTTACTTCGTCGCTCCGCAGCCAATGGAACTCGCATTCGGTCGAGCGGAGATCGGTTCCCTGTTCATCGCCGTATTGATCGGCGCACTCGTTGCCGGCGACGGACAGTCGAACTGGTACAAGGGCGTCCAACTCATCACCGTTTACGCCATCATCGCGCTGATGTTCTACCTGATGCCGGAACTGGCGAATTAACCTGTTAATACTGACAGTTCCTTTGCTGACGGCCCAAAGCTAGTCTGCCAATCGGTACGAATAGAACCAAGGAAAGGGAGATTTCTATGAAGCGATTGGCAGTACTGGCAACTCTGATTCTAATTACCGCGAGCGCCGCGTTCGCGCAGGACGATTACAAAAAGTATGAGTTCTTCGCGGGCTACTCGGCCTTGTACCTCAACAACCTCGCCGGCGACACAGGCAGCCCGGCCGTGGACGACGTACTCGGTGAGAAGCAAAACCTGCGCGGCTTCAATCTCGCGGCTGGTTTTAACTTCCACAAGTATGTGGGTGCAAAGTTTGACTATTCGCTCCATTTGCGTGAGGACGAATTCACGCGCCCGGCAGGAAGCGGCACGATTGACACCACGCTGCAGAATTTTCTCGGCGGCATTCAAGTCAAGAACAACATGAACGATGGGCCACGGTTCAAGCCGTTCGGCCACGCGCTGTTCGGCGTTGCGGTCCAGAAAGTCGACGTCGACAGTCCTAATCTCCCAGCGGTGTTCGGCATCAGCGACTTCTCGACCAACGAGACAAGCTTCTCGATGGCTTTTGGTGGCGGGTTGGATATCAAGCTCAATGACCGGTTCGATCTGCGAGTGGTCCAGATCGATTGGAACATCATCAAGCGCGGCGATCAGCAAACCGGGATCGTGCTCGCGCCAACTCCGTTCCAAACCGTCGGTCAACCGTTCGTAATACCGGGCACGCGGCAGGATAACCTGAGGTTAGGTATCGGCATCGTGATCCACTAACTGTTTTTCCAAGTAAGGGCCTCACCCCCTGTCCCCTTTGACTCGCGAAAGTGCTTGTCCGAGAGGAGGGTCAATGGTTGCGAGTGGTTCGGCAGTCAATAAATTGAGCAGCTTTGGGGTCGCGCGCTCGACTATCGACGGCGCGCCGCTTGATGAAGAAGAGGCGCGGAAGACGCATGCGTTCTGGCGCGCGTGCAATTACCTCGCAGTGGGCATGATCTATCTTCAGGCAAACCCACTGCTACGCGAACCGCTGAAGCCGGAACAC
>JAICGQ010000231.1 GCA_025923035.1 Pyrinomonadaceae bacterium
AGACCGATCAACGGCGCGAGTGCTTTCTTTTCCGGATGACTGCTGAGATACGGGAAATGAATCGGACTCTTCGGCAGCAACAAATCTGAAAGCTGTTTGATCAGCAAGGGGTCGACGACTGCGGGCGCGATCGTGCAGTGACTCAAAACGTGTTGTTCGACGCCCGGCGTGTTCACGATGTCGGCATAGAGATCGACGAGTGCTTCGCGGTTGGGGAAGTAGAACGGCGTGTCCGTGTGGACCTGTCCCCAGATGAACATGTCTTCGGTCGCGAGCGAGATTTGCTTGTTGCCGTGGCGAACGTTTGCGCGCACGGCGTCCATGATCTTGTCTTTCGGCAGATCGATTTGCGGATTCAAATCCGGAACGCAGAACTTGCAGCGCCGGCCGCAGCCGGTCGTCATTTCGACAACGCCGAACGTCGTGCGTGTGTCGGGGAAGAGAATCGCGTCGCGCTCGACGGGGTGTTTGACGTCGATGCGGCGCGGCAGTTCCTCGCCCTGAATCGCCTTGCGGAACAGTTCGAGCGTATCGGCGGATTCGCTTCGTCCTTCGACGACGCAGTCGACGCTCAGTTCGTCGTACGTGTCGGTCTGAATAATCTGCCAGCCCCCGGAGCCGCCGACGATCACTTTGAAGTTGTCGCGATACGGGCTCGACTTGATCTTCGCGAATAGTTCGCGCGAGTAGTGCGAGTTAATCGGCATTCTCGACGAGCCGAAGATCGACGTGTAAACACCCGCGGCGAAAGTTACGCCCAGCGGATTGTGGGTCGACACGGCGACGACGCGCGTGTTTGGGCCGATGAATTTGTCGAGGTCGTCAGGGAAACAGGCGACGATGTCGTCGGTTGGGTATTCGCGCAGCAGCGACTTCTCGACGAGTCTAACGCCCGCGGGCATGTAACGCGCGGAGCCGTCGTCGTTGTGTTCGACTTCGCGCCACTTCGGATATTTACGATTGATGACGCCTTCCATCCAGATCGGCAACGAAGCCATCGCCATTTGAATGAAATAACCCGCATGATCGATCGCTTCCGTGAGAGGAGCGGTTAAAACGATCTTGCGGCCGCCATTTGCATGTCCGTTCGGGGAGACCGGAGGAATCTGTTTCATGGGCGCTTACACTAAATGAAAGCCGTCGGGCTTACAAGTCCTTTCTTAGGTCTACTTCGGCCCAGATCGGCCAATGATCCGAGACTCTCAGCGGTTTGGCGACGCCCCAGCGATCGATCTTCAGTCCGCGCGAAAAGATCCAGTCAGCGTGCATCAACAGACCACCGCCGCGCCAGGTTGGCGTTCCGGTTGGATACGGAGTTGTGTAACCGCGTGATTCGAGAAACCGGCGTGTCTCGATACACTTCTGTTTCGAAAGCGTGTTGAAGTCGCCAAGGATCAGCGTCGGTAACGTCGTTGATTCGGCATGCGTAGCGAGCACTTCGAGCTGTGCGAGTTGGCCGCCGGAAGCCGCGTGTGGATCGACGTGCGCGTTCAGGATGCGAAGTTGACGCGGGCCGAGCGAGATGGTTGCGGCCATTGCGAGTCGCGGACGCCAGGGGCATTCCTGCCACGGAAGATCGAGACGCACGACGTCGCTCAGCGGCAAACGGCTCAATAGCGCGACGCCGGTGTCGCCTTCGTCGTGCAGATCGATTGGTTCTTCAAAATCGAGCCACCATTGACGCTTGGCCGGTTTGATGCCGCGCGGAATTCCGGCGGGCGCGTGGACCCAGTTCATTTGCAACTTCGCCGCAAGCTCGCAAGCAACGTGGTGACCGCCTGTGCGAACCGTACGTTTGTCCGCTTCCTGCAGAGCGAGAACATCGACAGCCGGGAGCAGTTTGCCATTCGTGAACGCTTGCGCCGCGACGGAGATCATGTTTCCCACGTGCTGCGGACGGCGAGCGAGGCTCATCAACCCGAGCTTCCTGGCGATTCCGCCGGGAATCAGATACGGTCCTCGTGCATAGCGGATGTTGTACGAAGCAACGATCACTTTGGAGCGTTCGGAATCTGGCGGGTGATTGTTAGAATGACTGCCGAACTCGAGTTTTTCCACATCGGTTAACGGGGGCATTGCAGTGACCATCGTACTCGCCATTGTAGACGACATGTTCTTCGCGTCGAAAATCCGCGCGACAGCGGAGGCCGTCGGGATCGAAGTCAGCTTTCCGAGATCGGTGGAGAAACTGATTGAGAAGGCGAGGGAAGCGAAGCCCGGGTTGGTCGTGGTTGACCTGCACCATACGAAGCTTGACCCGGCGGCGCTTGCTGCGGAGTTGAAAGCGAATGAGGATTTGCGGGAAGTTAAGCTTCTCGGCTTCTTCTCACACGTTCACACTGATTTACAACGAAACGCTCTGGCTGCGGGTTACGATCAAGTCGTGCCGCGATCCGTGTTTGCGCGAGACCTAGCGCAGATCCTCGCTACAGCGCAGCGGTAACCGGCGCGATCACTTCGTGAATCGACCTTACCTCACTCACCATCTGTTCATACTGATCGAGTGTCAACGCCTGGGCGCCGTCTGAAAGCGCGTGCTCCGGTTGGTCATGCACTTCGATGATCAATCCATCAGCGCCGACTGCCACACCGGCTCGTGCGAGAGGCGTCACCATGAAGTTCTTTCCGGTCCCGTGCGAAGGATCGACGATCACGGGAAGATGAGAGATGCGCCTTACTGCCGTTACGGCTGCGAGATCGAGCGTGTTGCGTGTGTGTTGCGCGAAGGTACGAATGCCTCGTTCGCAGAGGACGACCTGGTAGTTGCCCTCGGCCATGATGTACTCCGCGGCGAGTAACCATTCGTCGAGCGTCGCCGAGAGACCACGTTTCAATAAAACTGGAATACGTGCTTTGCCTGCGCGACGCAGCAACGTGAAGTTCTGCATGTTGCGCGCGCCGATCTGAATCATGTCGCCGTAACGTTCGACGAGATCGACGCCGGCTTCGTCGAGTGCTTCCGTCACGATTTTCAAGCCGTAAGCATCGCGAACGTCCGCGAGTATTTTGAGACCTTCTTCGCCGAGTCCCTGGAAAGCGTAAGGTGACGTGCGCGGTTTGTATGCACCGCCACGGAAGAAGCGCGCGCCGCTGCGACGGACGGCTTCGGCGATCGCGAACGCCTGGGCGCGACTCTCGATCGCGCATGGACCAGCGATGATCGCCAGTTCGTCGCCGCCGATCGTCGCATCGCCGATGCGTACGACGGTTTTTTCCGGACGCAGATCGAGCGTGATCAGTTTGTAGGGTTTAGTGACGCGAATCGCTTCCGCTACGCCGGCCAGGTTTTCGAAGTGCGACGGGTCGATTGCCGTCGGGTTGCCGGTGATACCGATGGCGGTGCGGTTGGCTCCCGGCATCGGGTGCGCTTTGAATCCGAGTTGTTCGATAACGCTTAGGACAGCATCGAGTTGGCTGTCAGTGGCGTCGGCTTTCATTACTATGAGCATGACGGTTTCTCTTTCGGCGAAGATCCAAGCGACTTGTTCTTTGTACTTTGCGCTTGGTACTTTGTTCGCCAGCGAAAGTTGCGTGTCATGGCCTCGCGTTCGATAGCGAACAAAGAACAAAGAACAAAATACAAAGATCTCCGCTTACATCTGGTCGGGAACGTTGATGCCCAGGATTCCCAGGGCAGCGGTCAATCGAGCGCGTACCACCTTCGTCACCGCAATCAATACTGCGCGCCGTACAACATCCTTCTCCGTGAGAATTCGATGGTCGTGATAAAACCTGCTAAAGGTGCGCGCAAGCGAAAATGTGTACTTCGCCAGGTTGGCGGGCTCCGCGGACTTACGGCACTGTACTATCACATCATCGAGTTGTTGCGTCAACATTAACAAAGACCAGATCTCGGTGCCCCGCTCGCCCGCAAGCACCTCGGCCACTCGCTGCTGCGCCTCAGCATCTTGCGCCAAGCTTTCTAATAACGAATCTGCTTCGTGAACAGTTTCACGACCTAGCTTGCGGAAGATCGAATTCGTCCTGACGGCGGCGTACTGGCAATATGGTCCAGTCTCGCCTTCGAACGAAAGCGCTTCCTTGAAATCAAACGCTATTACCGTGTTGCGTGTGAATTTCAACAGGAAATAGCGTAGTGCGGCGACGGCGACTTCGTGAGCCGTCGCTTTCTTGTCGCTATCTGCGAGCTCCGGATTTCGCTTTTCAACCTCCGCGAGCGCGCCCGCTTCGAGTTGATTGATCAGGTCGTCAGCTTTGACACCGAGCCCTTTGCGTCCGCTCATTTCGATGTACGGACGCGCGCGATCCTCGTCGCTCAATTCGATGCCCAACTCTTCGCAGGCGGCTGGTGACAGCGCCACCATTTCGTAACTGAAGTGGACACTTGCATCATCGCCGATTTCAGGAACGACCGCGGCGACTCCGCGCGCAACGATGTCCTGCGGATACGACTGTCGCGAGTCGATCACGTTGTAAACCGTGACGCCGCCGCCGAAGTGCGGACGATCCACACCGGCCCTCGTCTCAGCTTCTGCGTCGGTCGTCGTTACCCAAAGAACGTGGCCGTCTCGATAAGTGCGAAAGACGTTGTAATGAAAATCCAGACCGAGCCTGCCGAGTTTCCAGAGTTGATAGGCGATGTCTTTGCCGGTGTACGTGACGGTGCCGTTCGAGCGAACGATGATCTTGTCTGACTCGTGTTCGTCCGTGCCGGTGTGTGATTCAAAGGGCATCACCCAGCAGCCCGCGTGACGGCCTTCCGTTTCATAACGAATAACGCCCGTCTGCTTCATCAGCTCGAACGCGCGTTCCCAGAAATGAAGGTGCAGAATGTCTGACTCGCGTGCGAGCAGATCGTAACGAATGCCGAGACGCTCCATCGTGTCGAGGATGCACTCGACGTTTCGCGTGGCGACGTAGTCCGCGAGCTCCGCAACCGGATTGTCGCCGGCTTCGATCGCGTGCAGCACGTCACTGCGGAGTTTTGCTTGTGCCGGACTGATGTCGCCGCTCGGATTGCCGTCGCGATAGAAGAGCCCGACTTTGGTGTAGAGGTCCCAGCAGTAGTAATCGAAGGGATAGTCTTTCGTGAGCAACGCGTCGAGCGCTTTGATCTGATCGAGGTCCATCTTTTGGAGATGGATGAACCCGATGACCACGTCCGCGACTTGCACGCCGGTGTTGTCGATGTAGTTCTGGACTTCCACGCGATCGCCGGCGGCTTGCAGGATCCGCACGAACGTATCGCCGAGCACGGCGTTGCGCACGTGACCGATGTGGGCGGCCTTGTTCGGGTTGATGCTCGTGTGCTCGACCATCTTCTTCGGTCGCTCGTCTTCAGCCGGACCGCGGCCCGTTAGCTCAGGTCGCGCGATGAGACTGAGCAGTCTGGCGCGATCGAAGAAGACGTTGATGTAACCAGCACCAGCGATCTCGACACGCTCGACCTCGTCGACGTCTTCAAGGCGGGCCTTGAGTTGTTCGGCGATGACGCGCGGGTTCTGTTTCTCGCCGGTTTTTTGTTTGACGAGCTTCGCGAGTTCGAAAGAAACGGGGAAGGCGAGATCGCCGAGTTCGGGCTTCGGAGGCTGATCCACGTTTAGTTGATCGAGCTCAACGCCGAAGATTTCGCTCGCCGCAACACGGATGCGGTCTTTTAGTTTTTGTTGCAGGTCAGTTAGGGTCATGTGTGCAAAAGGGCAGAGTATAGCGGATAAGACGGATATGCTACCATCGCGCGCGTCATGCAAATCTCGATTTCCGCGGAACTGCGGCAGCGTTTTGCCGACGCGCAGCGGGTGTTGGTGCTGACCGGCGCGGGTGTTTCTGCGGAGTCGGGCGTGCCCACGTTTCGCGGCGGCGGCGGCACGGCCGTGTGGAAGGGAATGCCGTTCGAGGTCATTTCTTCCGGACAGATGCTCGAGCGCAACCTGCCCGCTGTTTGGGAGTGGTTTGACTACCGGCGCGGTGTGCTCGAGGCGCTCCATCCGAACCCGGCGCACTACGAGATCGCACGCTGGCAGGAGTGCTTTCCGGAGTTCACGCTCGTGACGCAGAACGTCGATGGACTGCATCAGAAGGCGGGATCGCAAAATGTGGTCGAGCTGCACGGGAATGTCTGGCGGGCGCGTTGTACCGTCTGCCGGTTGGGCCATGACATGAGCCAGAGCGCGCGTCCGGAGTCGTGTCCCGGGTGTGGGAACGCGCTGCGACCGGACGTTGTGTTGTTTGGCGAGATGCTGCCGCCGGGCGCGTATGAGTTTGCCGCAAGCCGGGCGGCGCAATGCGATCTCTGTTTTGTGATTGGAACGTCGGCGTTGGTCTATCCCGCTGCCGCACTGCCCGGCGTCGCGAGATCGGCGGGTGCGTATGTTTGTGAGGTGAATCCGGAACGGACGCCGCTTTCGGATCTGTGTGATGAAGTCATCACGGGAAAGGCAGGAGAAGTCGTACCACAGATTGGTTTATGAGAACGTTGTATTTTGACTGTTTCGCAGGCGCAAGCGGCGACATGATACTCGGCGCGATGGTCGCCGCCGGTGTCAATGCGAACGCACTGCGCGAACAACTTTCGTTGTTGAACGTCGAAGGTTTCAAGATCGACTTTGAGACTGTCGATCGATCAGGGTTGAGTGCGACGTACGCGCGCGTTGAAACAATCCACGAACACAAGCATCGTCACTTGTCGGACATCCAGCGCATCATCGAGAGTTCTGGAGTCAGTCAAGCTGCGAAGGAGCTGGCGCTGCGGATCTTTACGCGGCTCGCGGAAGCCGAGGCTCGCGTTCACAACGAACCGGTGGAGAAGGTCCACTTTCACGAGGTCGGCGCGCTCGATGCGATCGTCGACGTCGTGGGCGCTGCGATCTGTTTCGACTTGTTGAAGATCGAGAAATTCATCAGTTCACCGCTGCACGTCGGCAGCGGAATGATCGAAATGGCGCACGGACGCTTCCCGGTCCCGCCGCCCGCGGTGACTGAGTTGTTGCGCGGCGTGCCGTTCTATTCCGGAGAGATCAAAGGCGAGCTGTTAACGCCCACGGGCGCCGCGATTATCACCACCGTCTGTCAGGAATACGGACCGATACCGCGCATCAAAACTGATCGCACCGGTTACGGCGCCGGCACGCGACAGTATGAAAACTTTCCGAACGTTCTGCGCGTGCTGGTTGGCGAAACTGAGGTCGACCAAGCCGCTTCGGAACGTCTCTGGATGATCGAAACGAATCTCGACGACGCGTCACCGCAGATTGTCGGTCACGTGATGGACCGCGCGTTCGAAGCAGGCGCACTCGACTGTTACTTCACGCCCGTGCAGATGAAGAAGAACCGGCCTGGCGTGCTGTTGTCCGTGCTGTGCGGTCCCGCCGAGAAGGAAGCGATGATGAACCTGTTGTTCACCGAGACGACGACGCTCGGTATTCGGAGCTACGAAGTCGAACGGCGCGCGCTCCGTCGCGAGGTCATCCAGGTGGAAACGCAGTATGGGCCAATATTTGTTAAAGTGGCTTACTTGAATGGCCGCGTGGTGAACGAAATGCCTGAGTTCGAGCATTGCCTGAAGGCCGCAAACGAGGCGAATGTTCCTTTGAAAGTGGTGGAGGAGGCTGCGCGCGTCGCGCTAGCGAAGATCCGTGATTAACAACAAAGAGCAAGATGTGATGCCGTCCGTCGATCTCGATCTGATCGCGCAAGGTGTCCGGATGATCATTGAAGGCATCGGGGAGGATCCGGACCGGCCCGGCCTTCGCGGCACGCCGCAACGGGTCGCTGACATGTATGCGGAGCTGACCTCCGGCATGCGCGAAGATCCACAGCAGCACGTTGTGCCGTTGCCGGGCGACAAGCACGACGAGATGGTGATCGTAAAAGACATTTCTATCGCGTCGCTCTGCGAACATCACCTCGCGCCGTTTGTCGGCAGATGTCACATCGCGTACATCCCGAAGGGCGGACGCATTCTCGGCATCTCGAAGCTGGCGCGCCTGGCGGAGACGTTCTCGCGGCGTCTGCAACTTCAGGAACGCCTGACGACGGACATCGCAAACACGCTCTTCGAAGGCCTGAAGCCACTCG
>JAICGQ010000232.1 GCA_025923035.1 Pyrinomonadaceae bacterium
GGAATGGACTCGATGAAGCTTCACTGGAACGAATGGGGTTTCCCGGGCGCGGACATGATTCACCTGCATTCGACGCCGCTCCAGTTGGCCTTCGACCGCGGCCTGCCGATGCTGGTGTTGTGGCTGTGGCTGATGTTCGGCTTCTGGATCTACATAGCCCGCCGCGAGAAGTCGGCACGGGACCTGAGCGACACCAATTCCTCGGGCCTCCTGCTGGGTATTCTGGGCGCCCTGACCGGGTTTCTTGCCAGTTCCGCGGTCAATTACAACTACGGCGACGCCGAAGCGACGATGATGTTCTGGTGGTTAATGGGTCTGGCAATGGTACTGGCTCGCTCACAAACCGCAAATTTCCCCGAAAACAAGGCGATTTGAAGGAAAACATTGTTTTCCACCGGGCTTCGGGTGTATCTTGTAGCCCTGCGGGGACACTCACTCCGGCTTTCAACGACCCGCAGGCCCCATCGACTACCAGCCCGCATTCCAGGAGCGTCGCGAAAATGAAGAGGTGCCCCCAGTGTGAGTTTATCTATGAGGACGACCAGAGCCTGTGCGACATGGACGGTGTGCTGCTCGTCTTTGACTCTCGAACACTTCCCCATCTTCATGCCCTCGCAACTGTTTCTGCGCCGCTGCCCGAGCAGGGCCCGCGCCGGAGCCGGCGCATGGTGCCGGCGTTTGCCACGTTGCTCCTGATGCTGTCGATTGCGACGGTCTACTACGTCGCCACCATGCGGAACGCCTCCCAAGCGAACTTCACTCCGGCGAGTGTCACCACAACCGGGCCGGAAATGCCCGCAGTCATTCCACCCGCGCCGTCACCCGTAGCGGAAGAAACACCCAACGCTGCGGCAGAAACACCCAAAGAAGAACCACGCGAGACACACACGTCGCCTGCGGCGAAGCCTGCGCCTGACGCACAACCGGCAAGAAAAGCAACAACCACCACCAAACCAGCCGCTACGAAACCAGAGCCGAAGAAAGACGACTCAAAAGTCGAATCAATTCTCAAGAAGACCGGAAAGATCCTGAAGAAACCATTCAAGTTCTAACTTCGGTGTTCCTCATGCATTACCAAAATCGTTATGAAACGCTGCCCCCAATGCCTCTTCATCTACCCTGAATCCGATCAACTCTGCGACTTCGATCAAACACCTCTCGTAGGCGTCGACGATTCGGAGATCGATTCAGTCACTAAACCGCGCAGTAATAAGATCAAATTCGTGTTGGTCATTGTGGCGGCGGTGATAGCGGTTAGTGTGATGAGCGTTTACTTGCTTATAAATTCGAAAGAAGAACAAGCATCGCCGATCGTTCCAGTCGTAGTCGCTCAAGAAACTCCGCCCCCGCCTCCATCCCCCACACCATCCGTTTCCCCTGCACCATCACCATCACCTTCCCCATCGCCAAAAGCCTCGCCCGCACGCGTCGCCACTTCACACACGACCACCAGCGTCGATCCCGTCTCCACCAGCGGGCCAGGAACCGCCGCGAGACGCGGGACTAAACCCACGATCCTCCTGACCAGCGGCGGTAAGATAGACGCCGACGAAGTCTGGCGCACACGCGACGGCTACTGGTACCGCAAAAACGGCATCGTCACGCTCCTGAAAACCAGCCGCGTTAAAGCAGTCGTCAACCGCTAATTCTTCCATCCGCACCCGCAATCCAACCCTTGCTGCCTCAAGGTTGGCGTGATAGTCTGCGTCGCCTCAGACCGTCCCCCAGCAAAGGAAAAATCGAACATGAAAACCTCTGCGCGAATTTCACTCGGCGTCCTTGCCGTTTTCTTGTTGCTGCTACTAACGCTCGTTCCGGCTGCTCCAGTCTCACAGGCAAACGTGGCCGTAGGTCCACTCGATCTGTCCGGCGAGCTTCACGGTGCGCCTTACCGGATACGCGTTCCTGAAAACTGGAACGGAACGCTGCTCGTCTTCGCCCACGGTTATCGCGACAAGGCCGATCACCCGGGCGAGATCGACAACCGCAACGCCGACATCGCTCCGAGTGCCGCGCTCGAAGCGCCGCTGCTGGCGCAGGGATTCGCGCTCGCGGGCACCGCTTTCAAAGACAACGGTTGGGCCATCGGCGACGCAATCCTCGACGCCAAGAACCTCGCAGTGTTCTTCCGCGGCGAGATCGCCAAACCGGATCGCACGATCTTCTGGGCCGTGTCTGTCGGAACAATCGCTGCCTTCAAGAGCATGGAACAATTCAACGGCGTGTTCGACGGCGCGCTCTGCATGTGCGGAGTCGGCGCGGGTGCAACGCGCATCTGGGACAACGGACTGTCGCTCTACCTCGCCTACGACGTGGTGTTTGGAGTGCCGCCTTCGTGGGGCACTGTCGGCGAGGTCAGAAACGATATCGACTTCGAAACGGAAGTGGCGGCGAAGCTTGTTCCCGAGATCAGCAACATCGCGAACTTTCCGAAGTTTGAATTTCTTCGACTGGTTGCGGGCACGCCCGGACGCGGCATCACGCCGCCACCGCCGCCGCAATTCTTCCCCGGCTGGGTGTTGACGGACATGTTTTTCCTCACCGAAGCGCGTTCGGAGTTGCAGCGTCGCGCTGGTGGTCCATACGTGCAGAATCTCGATCAGAGTTACAGCCTCAGCGACGCCGAGCGTGCGTACCTGGCGGGAATCGGCGTGCCCGGCCCGGTCGTCGATGCCTGGCTCGCCGCGATGAACGCACGCCGTGACATTCAGGCGGACCCGTCGGCGCGCAACTACGTGCGCAACAACACTGACTACAACGGCAAGATCCGCAATCCGGTGCTCACCATGCACACGATCGTCGATCCGCTCGTGACGGTGACGAACGAAAACGCGTATGCAGAACTGAATGCAGCAGCTAACCGGGAGGAGTTGCTGTTCCAGACTTTCACCAGCGGCAATGGTCATTGCGCTTTCAGTGGACCACAGATCTTGACGGCCGTCGGCGCGATCGACACATGGGTGCGCACCGGTGTTCGGCCGACGGCGGCATCGTTTCCGGCGCCACTCGGGTTCGTTCCCGGGTTCGTGCCGCCACCAATGTTGCAGCCCTGACACAAATACAAGGCTATAATGCCGCCGAATGAGTTCTGCAGTTCCACTCACTCAGGCGGTAACTTCCGGCGACGCCAGCGCGGTTAATGCCGCACTCGCCAGCGGAGCCGACGTTAACGAACGAAATAACGGCGGACAAACAGCGCTGATCCTTGCCGTCATCTTCGGTCACACGGATCTCGTGCGACAGTTGGTGAAAGCCGGCGCGAATCCGCGACTGCGCGACAATCTTGGGCTCGATGCGATCGAGTGGGCACAGCGACGCGGGTTGCCCATCGATCTTTTTGAAATCCGCGCAGAAGAGCCTCCGAAACCACAGGTGGACACGGATGAAAAAAGCCGCAAGTGGCTTGCAGGCGTCAAGCAGCGAATTCAAGAACAGTCTACGCAAAAAGCACAAGCCGTAGTTGCACCGGAGCCTGTAGTTCAACCTCCACCTCCACCAGAACCGGAACCAGAACCGGAACCGGAACCTGCACCCAAACTCACGCGCAAACGATGTCCGAAGTGCAACGCGATCTACCATAACGAGCTGGTCGCATACTGCGCTCATCATTTCGTGCGCCTCGTCGACGCGGACGAACCACTATTCGAACCACGGCCGTCGGCCCCGAACACGATCACCAGTTCGCCTCTACTCTGGATGCTGGTCCTGGCAACGGCCAGCATCGCGGCGTTCACCGGGTATCTGATCATGGCGCAACTCTCGCGCGTTGTCGTTCCGGACACGCCGGCGTCGGCGCAGCAACCGAAAGGCTTCAGCAAAGGCAAACCAGTCGCAACCGGAGATCTCGCGGGAAAAGCAGTGACACTCGCCGAAGCCGAGTCACCGATCTTTGACGGCGACACGCTCACCAAAGCAAACGCCGCGGCCCAAACAGTCAACGTTCACGTCAAACTCGACAAGGCGGGAAAGGTCTACTGGGCGCGCGCAGACGGCGGCAACGAAGCGTTGCGCAACGCCGCCACCGAAGCCGCCACGCAATCAACCTTCTCACCCGACAAACTTCGCGGACGCGAAACGGAAGGCACGATCACCTACACCTTCGCGCCTCCTGATCTTTGATCTGCGATCTCAGATTTGAGATCCTTTACCCGTGCCCGATTCCCAACAGACCCAAATCCTCCCCGACGAACTGCGCGCCGCCGTGCCATCGCTCGGCGCCGTGCTGCGCGACCGCTATCGTCTCGACAGCGAACTCGGACGCGGCGGCATGGGCACTGTCTATCGCGCCACCGATCTCGAACTCCAGCGCGAAGTCGCCGTCAAAATACTTTCCGCGACGAGCCACACAACAGACGGACGCCAGCGCTTGATTCGCGAAGCACGCGCCGCGGCCGCACTCAATCATCCGCACATCGTGACGATTCACGACGTCGGCGAAGCGGCCGGATTGCCGTTTCTCGTGATGGAACTGGTTACTGGTCCACGTCTCTCGCAGGCAAAGCCGGCCGAACTTTCCGGCATCGTCAACATCGCCGTGCAGATCTGCGCCGCGCTCGAACACGCGCACGCCGCAAGTATCGTCCATCGCGATCTGAAGCCCGACAACGTGCTGCTTTCGGGAACGAGCCAGGCAAGCAATGTGAAACTCGCGGATCTCGGTCTGGCACTTCCCGCTGACGGCGCGCGCATCTCACGGGCGGGCGTGATCGTCGGCACCGCTGCGTACATGGCGCCGGAACAGGCGCTGGGCCAACCTGTCGACGGCCGTTCAGATCTGTACGCGCTCGGCGTCGTGCTTTACGAACTCACGACCGGACGGCTGCCTTTCACAGGCGACGATCCGTTGACAGTGATTTCGCAACACGTTCACGCGCATGTCGTACCGCCACGCGTGCTGCGACCCGATCTGCCGCTCGCGCTCGAAACCATCATCGTTCGTCTGCTCGCCAAAGATCCGGCGCAGCGTTTCAGCACCGCCGCTGAAACACGCGAGGCGCTGCTCGCGAGTCTCCAGACGGACCAAAACGACGTCGCCTCGAGCGATGCCGCGTCGGCTGTCGCGATTCTCGACGCACTGTCGCGCGGCCGGCTCGTAGGCAGGACCAACGAACTCGCCGAAGCCCGCGAATTGTGGCAACGCGCTCGTCAGGGACGCGGACACGCGGTGCTGCTGAGTGGCGAACCCGGCGCCGGCAAAACGCGTCTCGCGCGAGAAATCACGATCCAGGCTGCGGTCGATGGCGCAATCGTATTAACAGGCGGTTGCTACGAATACGAAACGACGACGCCCTACCTGCCTTTCGTCGAAGCGTTTCGCCGTTGGGTACGCGAAGAACAGAACGACGAGAACCTCCGCGAAACACTCGGCGACGGTGCACCACAACTGGCCAAACTCGCACCGGAGATCGAAACGCGTCTTGGTCCATTCCCGCAACAGCCTCAACTCGCGCCGCACGAAGAACGTCTTCTGTTCTTCGACGCCGTCGCCCAGGTCTTCTCGAACATCGCTCGCCGCCAGTCGCTGCTGTTCTACGCAGACGATCTGCACTGGGCCGATCGCGGCACCCTCTGGCTCCTGGGCCACCTGCTGCGCCGGCTGCGAGATGAACGCGTCTTGATCGTCGGCGCCTACCGGGAAACCGAACTCGATCGCGCCCATCCGCTCGCGAAATCGTTAGTCGACTGGAACCGCGAACGACTGATCACACGCGTCGTGCTGCGCCGCTTCAACACCGACGAAACGGGCGATCAGCTCAGCGCCCTGCTCGGCGAGAACGTGAGCGGCGAGTTTGCGATCGCGGTCCATCGGGAAACTGAAGGCAATCCGTTTTTTGTCGAGGAGGTTTTGAAGGCGCTCGTCGAACGCGGCTCCGTACGACGTGAAAGCGGTCGCTGGAAGCGCTGCGACATGGACGACTTGCTGATTCCGCAGAGTGTGAAGGAAGCGATCGGCAATCGTCTGGAACGCGTCAGCCAGGAGTGCAACGAACTGCTTCGTCTCGGTGCGATACTCGGCAAAGTCTTCACCTTCGACGAGCTGACCGCGTCCAGCGAGCAAAGCGAAGACGCCCTGCTCGACGCGCTCGACGAAGCAACTGCCGCGCAACTGCTCGCCTCCACGTCGGGTGATTCATTCAGTTTTACGCACGACAAGATTCGCGAAGTCTTGTACGAAGAGCTCAACCCGATCCGCCGCCGTCGTTTGCATCGACAAGCCGCCGAAGGTCTCGAGCGTAACGAGAAAAGGTTGTGCTGCACGGGTGAGAAACTGGCCTACCACTTCATTCACGCCGGCGAATACGAACGCGGGCTACGCTACGCGAAACAAGCCGCCGAGGAAGCGCGACGCGTCTTTGCCTTCGACGAAGCGATTGCGGCCCATGGTCGCGCACGCGATTGCGCCGAAGCGCTGGGACTCGTCGCCGAACAACTCGAACAGGAAGAAGCGATAGGCGAGGTCTACATGCTGCACGGCGAAACGATCCTTGCCGGCAAGCATTTCGAAAGTGCTCTCGCACTCGCAACTGATCAGGCGACGCGCGTTCGTTTGCAATGCCAGGCTGCGGCTTCGCTGGTGACGACCGGCGATCAGCGCGGTCTCGAATATCTGCGTGAAGCGTTGGCAGTATTGGATCCCGTCAAGGATCCGATCGAAACGGCCAATGCGTTGGGGACGCAGGCACGATTTCATCATCTCGCGGGCCGGCACAAAGAAGCGATCGAGATCCTGCTGCGTGCGGCTGAACTCGTGGAACCGGCAGCGAACGGCGAATACGCTTGCACCTTTGCCGCGCCCATCATCGCCCAGGTCTATTCCTTCATGGCGGGCGCGTATCAGCATTGTGGGCTCTATATCGAATCCGATCACTGGGCCAGGCGTGCGGTAGATTTTGGCGTGCGCCACAACGCCGGATTCGCTGAGGCGACTGGTTACGAGTTTCTCAGCGAAAACTCGATTCACAAGGGCGATTTTGAAGGAGGCATCGAATATGCCACCCGCGAGATCGAAGTGGCCGAACGACTCCATTCACGCCAACGTTTGGCGTGGGCCCAGCTAGCCATTGGTCAAAACCGAAACCTGCTCGACCAGACGGAAAAGGCGGAACAGGAGTACCTGGATGGTCTCAAACTAGCCGAATCAATTGGTGAGGACCGCGCTTTAATATTGCTGCGTGCGAATCTCGCGCTGGTGCAGGCAAAGTTGGGGCGGCACGACGAAGCGTTGCAAACGGCGGTGGATAATTTGCAGCGCTCCTCTCCCAACCTGCTCTACACGCATTTTGAATCACTGCGTTGCATGGCGGAGGTCTATCGACTTCGCAACGAAATCGACGAAGCGGAACGTGTTTGCCAACAAGCCGACGCGCTGGTGTCGTCGACCGAGTCGCGAGTGAGCCGTCTTTGGCTTGGACCACTGCACATCGGCATCCTCCTGGCCCAGGGTAAACGCGACGAAGCACAAGAGAAGTTAACTGCCTACGAAGCACTTGTTGCCGAGTGCCAATCACCACGCTTCACTGCCGAAGCAGCCCGCCTCAAATCAGCGTTGTCCGTGTAACAGGATTGTTCGAGAGACGCTAGCGTTTCGCAACCAAACCTTGGACCAACAGGCATAAGAATCAGATTCCCTTAATACCCTTCGAGTTCCCGTTCACCGGGGAAGGCTCGACTAGTCCCCCGCCAAAGCAAAGACGCAAAGAACACGGTTGTGTGTGACACGCTCTTTGCGTCTTTGCTCCCTTCGTCTTGATCAGCCTGCCCGCGGATTACCGGCTGCTGACGTCCGAGCCGTTCTTCAGGTAACGATCCAGAAAATCGAGGACCGCTTTGTAGGCCCGGATCTCGTTCGCCTTCTTCGTGAATCCGTGGCCCTCGTTGTCGAACAACACATACTCGACAACACCATTTCGCTTCTTGATGTTCTCCACGATCTCATCTGACTCGGCCTTGATCACGCGCGGATCGTTTGCGCCCTGCAACACGATCAACGGCTTTACGATCTTGTCC
>JAICGQ010000233.1 GCA_025923035.1 Pyrinomonadaceae bacterium
CGACGACCTGCCGTCGCTGATCAATGGACCATTCGAAGGTATGCCCATCTGGGTTGCTTCACTCGGTGGCGCGGTTATTGGCGCGCTCGCGGGCGGCGGTTCGCTGTGGCTGATGGGATGGATCTGGGAAAAGCTTCGCGGCGTCGAGGCGATGGGACTCGGCGACGTGAAGATGATGTTCATGGTCGGGGCGTATCTCGGCTGGCGACTCACGATCCTGACGATCTTCGTTGGTGTGCTCACTGGATCGATCGTGGGCGTGTTGTTGATGGCGCGGCAGCGCGAGCGAAACATGCAGATGCTGTTACCGTTCGGCATCTTTCTCGGCATCGGCGCAATTGCTTCGCTGCTGTTTGGCTCGCAGGTCGTTAACTGGTATGCCGGACAATTCAGACTCTGAAGACTGAACGGTGGCGCGCAATCGTTTCCAATTCGGTTTGGCGATGCTGACGGGGTTGTTCCTCCTGGCTGGAGTGTTTGCGATCCTGCTTTATGCCCTCACGCCCGAGTCTCCCGTGTTTCGTGGTCCAGTCCTGCTCGCGTCGTTCATCGCGATACTGATCGGAAGTTTGCTGTCGATACTGTTTGTCGTGCGCTGGCTGTTGCGTCCGTATCATCAGTTGGTGGGCGAAGCGCAGCGTGCGTCGGTTGCGAGTCAGATGTTGAAGTCACAGGACGAGGCGGAGTTTGTCCTTGAGACTTTTCAGTCCGTCGTGGCGCAGTTGCAGGAGCAGCGCAAGGAGCTGGAACAACTGAGTGTCGAAGCGCGTGATCGGGCGACGTCAGCGGAGAAGTTTAGTGAACGGATCGTGGCCAGTTTGCCGTCAGGACTGCTGGCGTTTGATGCGGATGGAAGGTCGATGGTGGTGAATGCGCCGGGCCGGACGTTGCTGGAAGTTGAAGGGCAAGTGCTCGGCGAATCTTACGAGCGGTTGTTGGAGAAGCACGCGGAACTGGCATCGATGATTGCCGATTGTTTAGCGCGAGGGACGCTCTATCGTCGTACCGAGATCGAGGCGATTGGTTCGAATGGACGATTGCGCCGGCTGGGCGCGACTATCGCGCCGATCGAGTGGCAGCCCCAGGGTAGTCCGCGAGGCGCGCTATGTTTGTTGACGGACATCACGGAAGTGACGGAGTTGCGCGAGCAAGTGGCGTTGAAGCGCAATCTGGAGAGCCTGGGTGAGATGTCGGCCGGGTTGGCGCATGAGTTCAAGAATGCGATCGCGACGCTGCAGGGATATGCGCAACTGCTCGAGAGCGAGGAACTGTTGAATGAGGTGCGAAATCTGTCGTCGATGGTGACGACGTTTTTAAACTTCGCCCGCCCGCAGCCGCTGGAGGTCGAGGATGTGGAGCTTAACGAACTGGTCCATGAATGTACGACAGAGCTCGCTGGTGTGAAGTTTGTGATCGACTCAGCCGGTCCAACCGTCGTGCGCGCTGATGAACGGATGCTTCGTCAGGCTTTGATGAATCTCTTACGAAATGCTGCCGAAGCGGACCGCGGATCTGACGGATCTGTTTTCGTGAAACTCGAGAAGAATACGATCGAAGTGCGGGATAGCGGGCCGGGAATTCCTGAGGCGCATTTATCGAAGATCTTTATTCCTTTTTTCACGACGAAACCGCAAGGTCACGGTATCGGACTCGCACTGGCTCACCGGATCGTCACCGAACACGGCGGCACGCTCACGGCCGCCAACTCTCCACATGGCGGCGCGGTGTTTACTATCAAACTCCCGGTTTGAAGCCGCGCGGAAAGTATTCCCGCCAGCGTCGATCAACCAGTTCACGGATATCGTCGCGCACGATTAATTCATCCGGGAAGCCGGGTTTTGTGCGCGCGTCAATCACGACGGGTGCCTTGTAGACGAGGTGATGACGGTGCACGCTCGTTTCTGCCGCGTAGATGTCAGCGGCAGGTTCGAAGCGCGTCCAGGTGGCCCAGAGGAAATCAGGCGACGAGAGCGCTACGCTCGCGTTATCGTGCAAGACAATCAAGGGCCATTCAGCAAACGCTGAATCACTCGCAACGCGCGACGCTAATGCATCGTCCTCCGCGAACGACGCTCCCTGTAGCACCAAACATCCCGCACAAAACACTTCCGCGCGTGAAACAAACGCCGGCAGCGTCCCACGAAACTCACGCGGTAACTCGCGAACGGCGTCGCCCAGCCCGAGCATGATCGCCTTACTGCCTTCGTTCACTTTCCCGCTCGTGTAATCCAACGTATCCATCGACACATTAGAGAAAACAAACAGGTCCGTCTCCGGACGGAAGCGCGCCAACACGTGCTCCAGCAATCGCGGAAAGTTTTTCAATTCCTGCGGCGTGTCCGTGAGGATCAGAAACTTCGTCAACGAGAGCTGTCCTTCGCCGAGAATGCGGAAGCCCGAAACGAGCGCCTCGCGCCCGTAACGCTCACGCACGACCGCCGCCGCCAGCGAGTGAAATCCTGTTTCGCCGTACGTCCACAGATCGCGCACCGAAGGCATTACGAGCGGAAACAACGGCGACAACAACTTCTGCAAATAATCGCCGATGAAAAAGTCTTCCTGCCGCGGCTTGCCCACCACTGTCGCCGGATAGATCGCATCGCGGCGGTGAAAGACGGCATCGACATGAAACACCGGATAGTCGTGAAGCAACGAGTAGTAACCGTAATGATCTCCGAACGGTCCTTCCGGACGTCGCTCGTGCGGTGGCGCATGTCCGACTAATGCAAACTCCGCCTCGGCCGCCAACCGGTGCCCGTTTCCCGACGACGTCTTCGTCATCTTCAACTTTTCTCCGGCCAGCAACGATGCCAATACCAGCTCGGGAACATCTTCCGGCAGCGGTGCGATCGCAGAGAGGATCAGCGCAGGTGGACCACCGATAAAGACAGTGACCGGCAGCGATTGACCGAGACGTTCGGCTTCAGAGTAATGAAACCCACCGCCTTTCTGAATCTGCCAGTGCAATCCCGTCGACTGCGCATCGTAGATCTGCATGCGATAGACGCCGAGATTGTGTTTCTTCGTGATCGGGTTTTCAGTGTAGACGAGCGGCAGCGTGATGAACGGCCCACCATCTTCCTGCCACGTCGTCAGCACCGGCAACTGGTCCAAACGTGCAGGACGATCAACGACCTGCGTGACCGGCGCGCGTCCTGTGTTCGTAGTTCCGAGTTTTAGAAAGTCGAGCGCGACTGAACGATGCTTCCACAGTTCGCGGGGCCGTGGCGGGAGGATCGATTCGGCGATCTGAACGAAGTCACGCACCAGCGCTTCCGGCTTTGGACCAAAGGCCAGATCCAGCCGTCGACCAGTGCCGAACAGGTTCGTAACGACTGAATAACGGCTTCCCTTCACGCGTTCAAACAGCAGCGCCGGTCCACCTTCAGCGATCACACGTCGATGAATTTCGGCGAGCTCGAGGTAGGGATCGACCTCAGCCTTGATGGTGATGATTTGGTTTTCTCTTGTGAGTAAATCCAGAAAGGTGCGCAGGTTTTGGTGCATGCGTCTTCTTAGTGCTTAGTACTTTGTGCTTTGTTCTTTGCTTCTTCTATCAGCATGTCCATTCTGTTTAATGTCACCACAGAACAAAGTACAAAGCACTAAGCACAAAGATCCATCAGGGTCGGTCTCCAGTCGTGCTCACAGTGCGCGGCCGCCCTCGCGTTTGCGAAGCCGGTTCCGCCAATCGCTTTTCGATCTCGTCGTGCGCGATCTCCGCGGCCTCCGCTACGTAGGGCTCGTGCGATTCGCGATACGGCTTGACGACTTCAAGCGTGTGCAAGTCGCCAATCAGTGCCAGAGCTTTCAATATGCCCGCAGTGACTCGCGGCCGGTTTTTCTCTTTGTTCAGAACCGGATAAAGCAGATCCGGACTCTCCAATTCCGAGAGGTAACCAATTGCCTGCTCCTGGCGTCCTGAATCCAAATCCGCAACGACGCGATAAAGCGCTTCCGATCGGCCCATACGATACAGCGCCCAATCGAGCGCGAGCCGGACTTCCTTGTTTTTCTCCTGAAGCTGATAACCCTCCACGAGCTTGCGATGCTTAGTCGCCGCGAGCCGTGCCAGCGCCTCTGCACTGCGTTGCCGAAGGAGCGGATCCGTGCTGCCAAGCTGTTTCGCAAACTCATCAGTGTTGGACCGCGCGTCGACGCCGTCGATCGGTTGTTGCGCGTACGACGCACTGCCCCACAACAGCAGAACACCAATCAAGAGAACGCTTCTCATATTACTCTCCTGCCTGTTTCTTCCTGAGCAGCGCTGTATTCAGGTCCAGCTCCGCTACCGGAATCACTTCCACGTTCGGATACTTCTTTTGCAGTTCAGGGAGAAACGCCTTCGCGTTGCCGACGATGATGATATTACTCGTTTTCGCATCGAGTCGCGTACCGGCAAACTTCTGAATGTCGGCCGTCGTGATGGCCTGCACGTTGTTGATGTAACGATTGATCTCATCGAGACCCATCCCGTACAGCGCCAGCGATCCGATCTGGCCCACCAGGCCACCGGCGGTTTCGAGATTTCGCGAGAAGCCGCCGATCAGAACGGCCTTTCGCGGCGTCAACTCAGGATCGGCCGGAGGCGCGGAAGACAATCGACTAACCTCACCCATCAACAGATCCGCCACCACAGCGCCCGATTCATTTTTCGTTTGTGTAGCCGCGGTGAATGGTCCAACGTCCCGACGCGTATCAAGCGACGAAGAAGCGCCGTAACTCAAACCACGCTTGATACGGATTTCCTGGTTCAGCCGGCCCGAATACCCGCTCAACACGGAATTCGCGACAATGCCGCGGAAATAGTCGGCGTCTTTTCTATTGATACCGGTGCGCGCGAGATAAACGGCAGCCTGGCCCGCATCCGGTTTGTCGATCACCACCACGCGACCCGTCTTGCCGGCCTTATCGCCCATCGCGGCACTGGCCGTCGGCAGCGAGGCGCTCGGTTTTTGCCAATCGCCGAAATAGCGCTTACCGAGTTCCAGACCATCTTTGGCAGTGATATCGCCGCCGATTACCAGAATCGCGTTGTCAGGACGATAGTAACGCGCGTGCAGTTTGACGATGTCCGCGGCAGTGATGCGCGTGAGCGATTCGGTCGTGCCGCCAATTGGATGACCGTACGGACTGTCGCCAAACACTACGCGCGCGGCGACAAATCTCGCGATGCTTCCGGGATCGCCGAGCGCGAGCGTTACGTTGTCGAGGTACTGTTGCCGCAGTCGTTCGACTTCTTCACTCTTGAACGTCGGGCGTCGCACAACGTCGGCGAGAATCTCCATCGCCGGACCAATCTTCGACGACATCACACTGACGTTGACAAACGAAGAGTCCCAACGCGCGGTCGAGTCGAGTGATCCACCCAGGCTTTCAACTTCCTGCGCAATGCGTGTGGCATCGCGGCTCTGCGTACCTTTCGTCAACAGGTTCGCAGTGATGTCTGCGAGTCCGGCGAGTTCAGGCGGATCGATTTCACCGCCGTTCTTTATCAGCAACTGCGCCGATACCAGCGGCGACTCGCTGCGTTGGATCACGATCACCCGCAAACCGTTCGGCAGTGTTTCCTCGACCGGCTTGGGAAAAGTTCCGGAGCGCGGCTGCGCAGGCGGCGGCGGTGTGGCTTGTGGCGTTTGCGCGCAAACAACGAGCGGAAAAGAAAGCAGGACAAACAGCAGCGACAGTCGTTTCATTGTGTTCACTTATTTGCCCTCCCCTGTTTTGCCGGCCGGTTTCGAAGCTTCCGGAAGGTAATACAAAACCATTCGATTCGTGTCGGTGAAGTATTTCTTCATCACGCGCTGCACGTCGGCGGCAGTCACGGCTTGCAGGCGGCCCAGGTTCGTATTCACGCGTCCGGGATCGCCCAGCAGCACTGCTGCCTCGCCCAAGGCGAGCGCTTTGCCGTTGCTGGTTTCACGTTCACGCAGTTGGTTGGTGATGAGTTGGTTCTTGGCTTTATCCAACTCAGCCGCCGACACGGGCGCGTCCTGCAGCTTCTTGATCTCAGCCAGCAGCGACTTCTCGGCGTCTTCCGTCTTCTTTCCTTCCGACAGGACTGCCGTCAACACAAACAAACTGACGTCTTCGCGCGCTTCGAAACTCGAGTTTACATCGGCCGCAAGCTGTTGCTGATAGACCAGCGAATTGTACAAACGCGAGGATTCACCGGCTGAAAGAATCGCATCGGCGATCTGCAACGCAGCGGCATCGGGGTCAGCCTGACGCGGCGCCAGGTAAGTCAAACCTACCGCGGGAAGATCATTGCGTCCGTACTCCGTATAACGTGCTTCGGCTTTACGGTCCGGCTCTTTCACCTCCACTCGTGGCAGCGGACGGCCTGGTTTGGGGATCGGAGCAAAATATTTATCGACCCACGCGTCGAACTGCTTCTGATCGAAATCGCCGACGACGACGAGCGTCGCGTTGTCGGGTCGATAGTAGGTCGTGTGAAACTCCTGAACGTCTTTCAACGACGCCGCATCGAGATCCTCGATGCTGCCGATTCCGGGTCGCTTGTACGGATGCGCCGCGAACGATCTTTGCTGAAGCAGGTATTCGAAACGTCCGTACGGCGGCGCCAGTACGCCCTGACGAAACTCCTCCTTCACGACGTCGCGTTCCGACTTGAAGTTTGCATCGTCTACGTTCAATGCGGAGAGACGATCGGCTTCGGCCCACAGCAACGTCTCCAGATAGTTCGATGGGACCACTTCGAAGTAGACCGTCACGTCGTCAGCGGTGAACGCGTTGTTGAAACCGCCGACGTCTTCCGTCAGACGGTCCATCATTTCCGACTTCATGTTCTTCGTGCTCTTGAACATGATGTGTTCGAACAGGTGTGCGAAGCCGCTGCGTTTGTCCGGATCATCTTTTGAACCGACGTGATACCAAACCTGGATCGCTACAGTCGGACTCGAAGAATCAGCGACGCTTAACACGCGCATGCCATTCGCTAGCGTGCGATCGCTAAACTTCATCTGCGGCATCCGCGTTTGCGCAATCGCGACGAACGGCAGGGCCACAAGCACACAAATCACGGAGAGGAAACGCGTTGACTTACGAACCATTAAGTTATGCTCCAGTTTTTAATGGGGAGAATCTCGTCGGTTAATCGATATCCATCGGATTGCGGTACGGCTTGTCTTTGTCCTTCTCGGCCCGCTTCATTGCTTCCTGAAACTTCTCTTCGAGAATCCGATCGCGGTTTTTCATGGAACTGAGTTCTTGCGCGAAGATTTGTTCACGCATCTGTTTCTGTTTGTCGAGTCCCTTCACCATCTCGTCAAACGACGCGAGCGGTTTCGCTTTCTCCTCGTGCGAGAGGAGCGCGCCCGTTTCGGCGTCGACTGTTAACGTCGCCTCGCAGCAGGGACAAATGATCGTGAACCGCGACATGTCTGCCATGGAAACACCTCCTTGAGAGGCCAGTAGTATAACACTTACGGGGCTTTGTTCTTTGTACTTTGGGCTTTGCCGGTTGGTCCCGCGCCGCGAGCTAACAAAGACCCAAGGACCAAAACCTAAAACAAAAAGGACGGCTACGATGAGCCGCCCTTCTTCGATAGCTGGATGTCGCCCAACGGTTACGGGATGACCTTCTTCACAGCGCTGCCAGCTTTCTTCGCGCCTTCGGCCGTCTTATCGCCAACCTTCTTGGCCCCTTCAACAGTCTTTTCACCCGCTTTCTTGGTTACATCAACCGTTTTTTCGCCAACATTCTTACCGGTGTCGACGGCTTTTTCACCCACGTCCTTGGCTTTGTCGCCGACGTCTTCAGCCTTGTCCGCAACTTCCTCGCCTACTTTCTTGGCTTCGCCGGGTACATCCTCCGCCTTGTCAGCCACGAATCCCGCAGACTTCGCGAGCGCATCGCCGGTGGCTTCAAGCACGTTCTCGTCCGTCGTTACTTCACGCTCCTCACCCTTTGGAGAATAGACTTTTACCGTCCTCCTACCGTCGCGAGTAGTGACAACGACCTTC
>JAICGQ010000234.1 GCA_025923035.1 Pyrinomonadaceae bacterium
CGGAGATGCGGAGACACGGAGATGCGGATGCGGGCAAGCAGACAATTCTTGGATCGCCGCGTCTACGCGTCACCCCTTCCCCGCGTCTCCGCGTCACTCCTTCCCCGCGTCTACGCGTCTCCGCGTCACCCCGTCGCCGCGTCTCCGCGTCACCCCTTCTCCGCGTCTCCCCGTCACTCCTTCGCCGCGTCGCCCCTTCACCGCAGCACACCGTCTGCATTCTGAGCTATGGCAGATCCTAAACCAATTGCGGGTGCGCGAGCGTTGCTGTTTGACCGATTGGTCGAGGTGCCTCCCGAAATGGAGACAGACCAGCATCACTTGCGGATCCTTAACCGCGAACAGTTGAAAGCCTCTGTGCGACGTGAGTTGGGGCGGCTGCTCAATACGCGCTGCTCCATCCCCTTGCACCGGCTCGGCGAAGAGGAAAGGTCTGTCGTCAACTACGGCATTCCCGATTTCTCCTCGCTCTCCCCTCACAACACCGACGATCACGCACTGATTGGTTCGATTGTGGGCCAGACCATTGCGGCATTTGAACCACGCCTGCGTCAGGTCCACGTCGAAGTTAGACCAGCGTCCAGTGCGGACTCGGCGTTGTGGCTCGACATTAACGCGCAACTGGTAGTCGGCGTCTTTGCCGAGCCGGTTTCGTTTCCCGTTACTTTGAACGGCAAGAGTGGAACGGCGAACGTGCATGATAGCCAATAGCCACGAAGAACTGCTGAAGTACTACAAGTCGGAGCTGACCTACCTGCGTCGCATGGGCAGCGTGTTTGCCGAGCGCTATCCGAAGGTCGCAAAGCGGCTCGAGATCGGACACGACGAATGCTCCGACCCGCACGTCGAACGTCTCATCGAAGCGTTCGCGTTCCTCACCGGAAGACTGCAACACGAGATCGACAGCGAGTTTCCGGACATCACGAGCGCGTTGCTCAACATTCTCTACCCGCAACTGACAAGCCCGATTCCGTCGATGGCCATCGCTCAGTTCAACGTCAGTCACGATCAGGGGAAGTTGACGACGGGCTTTACGATCGACCGTCACACTGCTCTTTTTGCCGACGCAGCGGATGGAGTTTTTTGCCGATTCCGTACCTGCTATCCCGTTACGTTGTGGCCGTTGCGAGTCGATCGTGCCGCCATCGAGAGTACGAGCCGGTGGAGCTTTATCGACGCTAACAGCAAGGCGGTGGCCGCGTTGCGGCTGAAAATCGAATGCCTGGGTGGCGGCAAACTCAACGAGCTTTCAGTAGACCGCCTGCGCTTCCATTTGCACGGCGATCGCATGTCAGTGAAGACGTTGTACGAGATGCTCTTCTGCGACGTGCACGACGTCGTTCTCGAAATTCCCGGCGCGCCTGCGCCCATCTACCTCGGCGCAAACTCGATCAAACCAGTCGGACTGGAAGTTTACGACGACATGCTGCCGCACCCGCCGAACGTTCATCCGGGATACATGTTGTTGCTCGAGTACTTCGCCTTTCCGAAACAGTATCTTTTCTTCGATCTCTGCTTCGACCAGTTCAATCGCGATCGTAAAGGCGCGACTAAGACGCTGCTCGATTTTCTGTCGCAGGGTGAAACGGACGGCATGTATGTGTCGGTGCTGCTCAACCGGCGTCCGACGGACAACCTTGTCGTCGACGAAAGCACGTTCCGTCTCGGCTGCACGCCGATCATCAACCTGTTTCCGAAAACGACCGAACCGATTCGTCTCGATCACCGGAGTCTCGAATATCCTCTGATCCCGGACAAACGCCGCGAACGAACAACGGAAATCCATTCGATCCTTTCGGTCTCAGCGTCGTCGACTGATTCCGACGCAACGAAACGCATCGAACCGTTCTATTCCTACAATCACCGTCTCGAAAGCTCGCATCACCGAGCGTTCTGGCACGCGCGCCGCGTCCCAGCGCAGCGCAAAGATCTACCCGGCAGCGAGATCGTGCTCTCGTTTCTGGATCTGGATCTCAATCCGAGTCTGCCGCCGATGCAAACGGTCTACGCGCACACGCTGTGTACCAACCGCGAGCTGGCAACTGAACTTCCAGTCGGCGCCGTAATGCAAATGGAACAACAGGCGCCGCTCGATAAAGAGCGACCGATCGTCTGTTTGGGAAAACCAACGCCTCCGGTTTCGCCGCCTTCGCGAGGCGCAACGGCGTGGCGACTCGTCTCGCATTTATCACTCAATCACTTGTCGCTGTCGGAAGAAAAAGACAGCTTGCCGGCGTTGAAGGAGATCCTGCGGCTCTACTGTCTGTCCGAGTCTCACCATCAACTGATCGAGGGACTGAAAGAGATGTCGTGCCGCAAAGTCGTACGCCACATCGGCGCCGATCCGTGGCGTGGTTTCTGTCGCGGAAACGAAGTAACGCTGACTCTGGACGAAGACTACTACGAAGGCAGCGGTGGTTACTTATTTGGCGCGGTGCTCAATCGATTTCTCGCCTCGTATGCCGCGATCAACTCGTTCACGCAACTGGTAATCAAGAGCAAGCAACGGGAAGGAATCTGGAAGAAATGGGAGCCAATGGCGGGCGAAACAACCCTGCTGTAAATAACTACGGCTGGGGACAAAATACGACGGTCGAAGACGGACTCTTCGCCGAAGGTCACCGCTTTGACTTTTTTCAGGCCGTTCGCCTGCTCGAGATCATCCACACGACTTCCGGCGATCATCTGACCTCGCCTGCCCAAGGCGCCGATCCGGCGAAAGAGATCGTCCACTTCCGCTCGTCGGTGAAACTGGATTTCCCCGCCAGTGACATTGCCCAGGTCAAACGCAAGAACGATCTTCCTGCGCGCGAACAACCCAAAGCGCCGGCGGAGATGAGCGTCAACTTCCTCGGTCTGGCCGGATGTCTTGGCGCACTCGACATTCCCAGCACGGAGCTGGTGCTCCAACGCGAGTCACAAAAGGACACCGCGCTCAAAGACTTTCTCGACATCTTCAATCACCGGCTCGTTTCCCTGCTCTATCGCATTCGCAAGCATCATCGTGTTGGTCTTGGCGCCGCGTCACCGGGAAAAGACCAGGTCGCGCGTTATCTGTATTCGCTGATCGGCATGGATACGCCGCGCCTGAGGGGCCGCATGCACGTTCGCGATCGAGCGTTGCTGTATTACGCCGGCATTCTCGCGCAGCAACCACGATCGATCGCCGGGCTCGAACGCATCCTGACCGACTATTTTCACGTTGCAGTGAAAACGAAGCAGTTTGTAGGCGAGTGGTGCGACCTCGAGGAAGACCAGTGGACCAGGATCGGCGAGTCGGGCACGAACCAGACGCTGGGCCACGACACGGTGATGGTCGGCACCCGCGTTTGGGACCAGCACGCGCGCTTCGAGATCCAGCTTGGCCCACTCGGTCTGGAAGACTTCGAGAGTTTTCTCCCGACTGAATGGCGCTTCGGCGTGCTGTGCGATCTCGTTCGCTTCTACGTGAAGGACGAGTTTGAGTTCAACGTTCGCTTGATCCTGAAAGCGAATGAGATTCCCGAGGTCAAGTTGAGCATGGATCCGGCGTTGTCGTGGACGTCGTGGCTCGGACCCTTGCACGCGACTACACCGGGCGGCGCAAACGGCAACGGTCATCGTCCAAAACCTGCCGCTGACGATCCGTACATCATCATCACTCCCGATGTCCTGCGACCGGCAAGTGGATCGAACAAGAGTCGCCTGCTCCACCGCGTGCCGCGCGCCAAGCACGCAGCGCTGCTGCAACTGATGAAGCGCAGTGCACAGAAGAACGCGGTGTTGATGCGCCAGGGTGAACCCGCTACGTCGATGTTCATCATTCGTCAGGGCAAAGTGCAATTGTCACGCCGGGAAGAAAACGGCAGACAGACGGCTATCGAGGTGTTGAGTGAAGGCGACTGTTTCGGCGAAAGCTCGCTCCTTACAAGCAAACCATACAGCGAAACGGCCCTGGCGCTGACTGACTGTGAACTGTCGGTGCTGCGGCTCGAACACCTCGCCTTCGCGATGGTTAAAGATCCGAGCTTCAGACGAATGGTCGAAGCTTATCTGAATTGTGTAGACCCGGACGGCGACATTTCTACTCACTTCGACATGGAATGAAGAGATGAGCGTTTACATTCAGGACAATCTCAAACTGAAAGTCGCGACGCCGTTGGGACCGAACAAGCTCTTATTGCGTTCGTTCCGCGGCGAGGAACGAATCTCGGGACTCTTTCAGTTCACGCTCGAGTTGGTCTCGGAAGACAACGCCATCGACTTCAAGTCGATCGTCGGCAAGGCGGTCACGATCACTCTCACACTCGGCAACGACGTCGAGCATCATCTCAACGGCATCGTCGGCCGCTTCGTCCAGGAAGAAACGAACCTGCGTCTGACGCGCTACTTCGCCGACATCCATCCGTGGCTGTGGCTACTGACTAAAACGAGCGACTGCCGGATCTTCCAAAACAAAAGCACGCCGGAGATCCTCGAACAGGTCTTCTCCGATCTCGGTTTTACTGACTTTCGCAACGATCTGAAGAACACCTACGACAAGCGCGAGTACTGCGTGCAGTACAACGAAAGTGCCTTCAACTTCGTCTCGCGCCTGATGGAAGAAGACGGTATCTTCTACCACTTCGAACACAGCTCAGATAAACACACGCTCGTCCTGGGCGACGATGCGGATGCGCATCAGACTTGCCCGGGACTCGAGTCGACGCCCGTCTACTTCCGCCACTCGCTGATAGACCACACGCAGGATCTCGCAGTGACGCGTTGTCTCGTTGAAGAGCAGGTCGTGAGCGGATCGTTTGCTCATGACGACTTCAACTTCGAGACGCCAAACACAGACCTGAAAGTCGAATCGCAAAGCGACTCACCAGACTTTCGCGTTTATGAATACCCCGGCGGCTTTCTCAAGAAGGACGCGGGCGAGAAATGCGCCGATCGGCGTCTCGACGCAGTGGAGCAATCGAAGAAAGTGATTCGCGGCGACAGCTTCGTACGCGCGTTTGTCGCGGGGCACAAGTTTCAATTGAAGGACCATTATCGTGCGGATGTGAATCAGACCTACGTGCTGCAATCGGTCTCACACGCAGCCACGCAGGAGAGTTATACGAACTCGTTCACTGCCTTTTCCGCCGATACACCATTTCGCCCGCCGCGTCAGACAGCGAAGCCCAGGATTGCGGGGACGCAGACCGCGATCGTTGTCGGCAAGGCGGGCGAAGAGATCTGGACCGACAAGTACGGCCGAGTCAAAGTTCAATTTCATTGGGACCAGTTGGGCAAGAACGACGAGAACAGTTCGTGCTGGATTCGCGTCGATTACGGCTGGGCCGGTAAACAGTGGGGCGGGATCTTCCTGCCGCGCATCGGCCAGGAAGTGATCGTGAGTTATCTCGAAGGCGATCCCGACTGCCCGCTGATCACCGGAGCGGTTTACAACAGCGAACAAGTCGTGCCTTACACGCTGCCCGACGAACAAACGAAGAGCACCATCAAAACCAATTCTTCAAAAGGCGGCAACGGCTTCAACGAGATTCGTTTCGAGGACAAGAAAGACTCGGAAGAACTCTACTTTCACGCGCAAAAGGACCAGAACATCGTGGTCGAGCACGATCGCACCAAGAAAGTTCTGAACAACGAAACGAACGAGATTAAGAAAGACCGGTCAACGACGATTCAGGAAGGTAACGATACTTACACCGTCGCGAAAGGCAACCGCACGTTCAAAGTCGACACCGGCAACGAAACTTACGACGTCAAAGGAAAGCGCGACCTGACGATCACCGGTAACGAGTCGCATACGAACAATGCGAACTTCACTCATACCGTCAGCGGAAACTATTCGTTGAAAGTGACAGGAAACCTGACGATTGAGACGACCGGAACGTTGACGCTCAAGTCGGCCGGAGGGACCACGATTGAGAGCCCCGGAATCGTTACGATCAAGGGTTCGTTCGTGAAGATCAACTAGAGGTATCGGATCATGCCGTTGCAGGTGTGCATGGGAGCGACATTGCAGTGCAGCTTCGGCGCAGCGCCGAGCACGCTCGCGGTGTTGCCCAAGAACCGGACGCTGACCCAAACGCCGGACGCGAACATCATGGACAACATTCCGTTGGTGAACATCATGCCTTTTGGCATGTGTTCGTCGGCGACGAACCCGGCCGTCATTGCCGCCACTGCAGCGGCTTTAGGCGTGTTCACGCCCGCGCCATGCGTGCCCGTGATTCCTGCGCCTTGGATGCCCGGTGCGCCAACGGTTCTGATCGGAAACATACCGGCGCTCGATAATACGTGCACGCTGACGTGCGCGTGGGCGGGCGTGATTCAAATAACGAACGCCGGGCAGACCACGGTGGAGATTCCGTGATGAACTACGAATATTCATTAAGAAAGAGCTCCCTGGTAGCCGTGATCGCCGGCTGTGCTGTAATCGGTGTTCTACTATTTGGAGCCGGCTTGATCGTCGGTTCGCAGTGGTTGAGCGGCTCGGCAGCAGCATCTGACACTACCGCCAAAAATAACGAACCTACACTTCCCAAAGAACCTGTTTTGAATGACGAGAAACAGGCAGCGCCAAAAGCTGTTCCGCCGAAAACAACTGCGCCACCCGCTGTTCCAGAACCTGCCGGACCAGCTCCTGGTGCCGAAGCAGTTGCGCCGCCCGCAGCAGCGACAACATCAGCAGAAGCAAACGGGGAAATACAGATCATTCACGAAGCGGCAGCGGATTCTTCAAATGATAACGCCGCGAGCCAACCTGATTATGTCACGGTCCAGATCGGCGTATTCCTCGATGAGAAAGAAGCGGATCGCCTCTTGAAAGAAGTCGAGCGCAAAGGCTACGCCCCATCGTTCTTCTCCGGCCGCGACGCGGAAGCACGACAGTGGTTCGCAGTCCGAATCGGTGCTTACTCTGACAAGCAGCAAGCAGCAAATGCAGCCGCGAATTTTACGAAGCAGGAAAAGCTGAGGGCCGTCGTTCGTCCGCTGGGATCGTTGTAGTGAAACATGAATCCGGAGCACCTACGATCATGAACTCCCCCAAAAAACCCCCGGCAGCGCCGCCCACTTATCGGCCTCAGCCAATGCCCAAAGTGTTGCAAAAGAAGTCCGCGCCCGGCGCGGGACCAGGAGCGATCTTTAAATCGTCGCCGGTGCGAACCGTTCAGTTGGCCCAGGCGCCTGCACCGCAAAGAGGCGCCGGCAGTTCGGGCCGCACGCCGCAGCAGCTTTGGACGGCATTCACCGGTTACGACACCGCTCAGCAAGTTAGTGATATTACCGATGCGTTTCTGGCAAACGGTTACACAATGGACAATGCCATGCCGGAAATATTGAAAGCCATCAAAACGCTTAAGCTCGATTTACCGGCTCACCTTTCGGGTAGACCCGGCGACGGAGTACAAGGCGGTCAACCAGAAGAGGTGCAAAACTGGGTCACGCAACTGACGAAATGGGCCAGGGAGCATCCCCGTGGTGTTCGCGTAGCGGCGCCGGGGCAACGACATACCCCAGAACAACAAGAAGAGCTGCGGGAACAGAAACAAGAACAAAAGGCAAAGAAGGCGGTAAATAAGGCGGCAGCCGCCAGAGAAAGTTGTGTGGCCAAGGGAGATCATATGCTTGGGCCCAAGGGCGTATGCAGGAAGTGTGGTCAAAAGTAGCGAAGGAAATTCTATGAAAGCCGTATCAACAGCTACGACAGTCGAGCGAGTGATAGCTGGTTCCAGCAGCGGCGTGGTCCAGGCGCATGTCAGCGATGGCGCCTTGAAAGCGCGAGTCAATTTGTGGAATGTGAAATTGACCGCCGGCATTCATCCTTCGGGCAAGACCATACAACGCAAGTCGGCGAATGGTGTCGAAGCGTTTCAGGTTCCGTTGCGCCCGAAAGCGGGCGGCCTGCCACTACCTTCAGACGTGCGCTCAAAAATGGAGACTGCGTTCGGC